>DAOTXB010000510.1:0-8709 GCA_034435575.1 Anaerolineae bacterium | reverse complement strand
GTTAAATCAATCGTTTTCAACCTACACTATCCCTGCGTTCGATGCAACCCGCGCCATCAAAACGATTCAGCAACGCTATACCGATCTATGCGGTGCCCTGTTAGGAAATCCAAATCCAGCCTCAATTTTGGTGCAGATTAACGCGCCTACACTTATAATGACACTATAAGATCAACTATTCGAGGACAACCAGCGTATGGATGTCGGCGTAAAAATTAACCAGTACGTCATCGTAGAACATATCGGGCGTGGGGGTATGGCGGATGTATGGTCAGCGCGTGATGAACGCCTCAACCGTATGGTCGCCATAAAAACCATCGCGCACGGGCTATCACAAGAGGTTGACCCTGTCGGCTTGTTCAAGCAAGAAGCACAGACTATCGCCAAGATGGAACACCCGCACATTTTGCCGATTTATGACTTCGGTGAATATGCGGGACAATTATATATCGTGATGCGTTTTGTGGCGGGTGGCTCGTTGGATGAAATTCTGGGGCGTGGCCCCTTGCCGATGAACGAAGCCCTGCGTCTGGGAGAAGCCGTCGCCAATGCACTGGATTATGCCCACTCGCAACAGGTGATTCACCTTGATCTTAAACCGCCGAATATCCTGATGGATAGCCAATATTCACCCTATCTGGCGGATTTTGGGCTGGCGACAAAGCTCGACCCCGGTGGTAAAGCCAATAACCCCGGCGCGGGCACCTTGCTCTATATGGCACCGGAACAACTGACCGCGGAGATGATTGACCATCGTGCCGATATTTATAGTTTCACCATTTTGCTGTGGCATATGCTGACGGGCGAATTGCCCTTTCAGGCAGAGACTCCGCTGGCGTTGCGTCAATTACAATATTATGAAGATTTGCCAGACATCACCGAATTTCTCGTCGATTTCCCCCCCGGCTTAAATGATATTCTGCGACAGGGCACCGCCGTCGAACCGGAGGAACGCCCACCCAATCTGGGCATGTTGATCGACATGATCCGTCAGGTTATGGCACCGACAGCCGCCTTAGAAACCTCCGAATCAATTCGCACGGTACGCGAAGGACGCTATGAAGAGGCGTTGGAGTACATGGACGATGAGGGCGAACCGCTGAGTATTGAAGACCTTGAACGGTTGGAAGCGGCGGATATTTATGCGCGGGCGCGTCATGCCTGGGCGGGCGGTAATGGGCGCTTTTTGCTCGGCGTGACGCACTTCATGATTATGAATGGCTATTATATGAAAGCCAGAGAACATGATCTTGAATTGGACGATGCTGGTCGTCAGATGATCTTGCGCGGTGCGCTGGAATATGACATTGATGTGGAGTATTGGTGGAACCAGCTAGAAGCAGAAAGCCAACGCTGGGTCTGTTTGCACGCCATCCGAAGCGGGAACGCACCGGCGCGTGTCCGTGCGCTCTATCGGATTGAGACGTTACCGGACTCCGAACCGCCACAAATCCCGCGTCTGGTCGCACAGGCACTCCAGATCGAAAATAACGAAGAAGCGCGTCTGGCGGCATTACACGTGCTCAGTACCCGCGTTAAATTGATGAAGCCACACGAAACGTATGACATCGATACACAATATCGCGGGCGTATGCTGACGACGATCACACGATTGGGGATTCAACTGAGCGCCCCGAATGAGTGGACAGAAGTGATCTACTCGCCGGAAATTGATCTGCTGATTGCAGAAACCGCGCTGGATTATTCGATGCCCCGTGTGGCGGAATTTGCCGCCCGTGTGATCGGGCGTATACGCTCTACGGCGGCGGTGCGCTATGTCGTCAATCAACAGAAGAAAGGGCGCGGTGGTGCGTTTCGTGCGCTGGCGCTCATCCGTGATGAGACCCCCAATCTGCCCTCCGTCGTCAACCGACAGGGTCGCTTTTACGCATGGACAACCAACACCTTCCGCCGGATGTTCAACCACCCGTTACAGCTTGTCCGGCGGTATGTGTATGCTTTAATCGGTGCATGGCTGGCGATGGGCTATCATGTCTATGCGGTCTTCCGCAACCAGAGCATCTTCGCGCAACAACGCTGGGCGAATGCCATCGCCATCGGGTTAATCTTCGCCATTCTAACGGGCGGTGTCGCGCTATTTTCGGATGCGTTCTCCAGCCGATTGCGGGGGTTCTGGCATCCATGGTTACGGCTGTTGGCGGGGTTTGTTATCGGCACATTCTGGGGTGCCTTCGCGTGGTGGTCATTGCCGTGGTTCTACCTCAATGTGCGTCCCGGTATGGATATTGTGCTGTTCGGCGGTAGCATGATGGCACTGGGTTTTACGCTCCGTGCCCTGTTCAACCTGAAATCGTGGATTGCAATTCCGCTGACCGCCTTGCTGATCTATATTCCCATTTTCATCACCTTCAACGCGGGTTGGATGTATGAAGATATTGGTCCGTTCTCATATGGCAATGGCTGGTTGCAATTTGACGAAGCCTTGCTTTATTATGCTTATGAGTATGCGGAAGATGGGTCTGCGGTGATCCCCGCACAACTCTATAATGTCGCGATTCCTTTTGTATTATTAATCGCTTTGGGGGGGTACTTGCCCCTACTATTGAAGGAATCACGTAATGCGATCTTCGGCAATCCTGAATCACGGAGACAGCGCGAACATATCAAACGTGAAGAGGAGCGCAAAAATGCCCCGCCGGTGACCGAAGTGCCCGATCTGGATACGCTATTTTTTGAAACAGGCGGGAACACTGACGGACAGATGAACACACGCCCGTTGAGTGAGCTTGAATCACAATTGGCGGTGACTGACGGCAAGCCTTCTAAACTTGACATGAAGACGGTTACGGATATAGATGTCGATGTTGACCCATATTCTACCAACCGAGTCGCCCCGCCGACGGAAAAATCGGTGCGCGATGACGATATACAAGAACAAACGACAGCACAGATCAATCCTCAGCCGGATTTGAATACGATTGTTGACCATGAGTTAGGGCAACCCCAACCCATGACTGAGGACGAGGAAGCCACACCCGACGTAGAGGTAACACACCAATCTGGTACGCCAAGTATGGATAGCAACTTTACCAATGACCCCGACCTTGTGCCGGATACTAATACAGAGGCGATTACCATCAACCCTGACCTACGCACATCGGTTGACCATGAACTTGGGAAGCGTAGCGGGGATGAATCAGCATCGCAAGAAACATCCGGTGTGAAGACTGGTTTTACCAATGAAGCGAAAATTGTGCCGGATACCAAAACCGCACCGCTTAAGATTGATCCATCGCTCAAGCAAACATCGGATGATGCGTCCGCAGAAACGGATGTTGACGAAGACAACAAACGTACCCAAATCTCGTCTAGTAAGGATGGACAGACAAATCGGGTGAACATTGGCACCGGTATTCGAGTAGATGCGCCAAATATGGAAACCGAGTTCGATGTAAACAAGGGTATACAGGATAGCGACGATGACGAAGAGGATGACTCATAAGCACGGATGGTTGGGCGCTGATCGTCCGTCTATAAAAGCAAAGGGTTTACCGTGATGGTTGCCCTTTGTTGATTAATTTTACCCGCAACATGCCACCAAGATTGGCGTTGTCTGCGCCAAACGCATATAATATGGTCGCATCTTAGACTGAACCCAATGGATAAGCTCACTTATGGTCGATGAAGAAAAATCAGTATTTACAATTCGCCCGCTGGACGCGACAGATCGTAACTGGGTCGCGCACTTTTTGGATACCCATTGGAGTTCGACCAAAATTGTCACGCGGGGACAGGCGTACTACGCACATCTCTTACCCGGTTTTGTGGCAGAACTTGAAGACGCGCCAGAAGATGCGACTCCTGCGGGGATGATCACGTATCGTATCGACGGCGATCAATGCGAAATTATGACCCTGAACAGCCTGAGTCCCGGACAAGGCATCGGCGCGGCACTGGTTAAAGCTGTGCGCGAAGTTGCTAAAGAAAACGGCTGTAAGCGCATGTGGTTGATTATCACCAACGATAATATGCACGCACTCCGCTTTTTACAGAAGAACAATTTTCGTCTGGCGATGGTGCATGTTGACGCGCTTTCAGAGGCACGAAAGCTCAAACCACAGATTCCACTGGTCGGCGAGAACGGTATCCCCCTGCATGACGAGCTTGAGCTATCCATGAAGTTGTAACCAGCTCGAATAGATTGTACCTTCATCACACATAATTTACAGATTCAGAAATCCACTAAAAAAGGTCGTATAGACACTCTGCCCATACGACCTCTTCAAGATCATGTTCAATGAAAAATAACGCCCTAAGGCAACCAATCACTCGCGTAATCTGGATTACGATCACTGGTCAATTGGAACAACTCAGTCGATTGCGTATCGTAAATGAACAGGTCATACTGACGGATCTCAAGACGGTTACTCGTATACGCGACATAACGCCCATCAGGACTCATCACCGGAAAGATTTGATCCTCATCAGGGTTATTCGTAATATCATAGGACAAACCAGAACCATCACCCGCAACCGACCCAATCGCATGATTATCATTTTCTGCTGTGGTGTAGGCATAGATAATTTCTTGCCCGTTGGGGTGCCAGCGGAGCATCGCCTCAGTAACGACATCACGATCTTGTGTAATTTCCAGCTGTGTACGCGACGCAATTTCAATCGAGACAATATCTGTACCGGGATTACCGCCTTCGGTCAATGTACGAACCACCGCGACACTCAATCCATCTGCGCTGACCACCGGATAGGCATAATTGGCGCTATCGTTGGTAAGACGGATCAATTCTGTGCTAACGGGGGCGACCTCTCCACCTTCTGTTTCCGCGTCTTCTGTATCAACAAATGCGCCGGGCAGATTGAACAGGAAGACCTCACGGGAACCGGTTGTGAATGATTCTGCGGTGAACACGATAAAAGAGCCATCCGGTGACACATCGACTTCATCCGGTTCTTCCAAAATTTCGTCATACGTCCAAAGGAATCCCAGATTTGAGATTGCTATTTCATCAGCCGCCTGCGATAGATCAATCTCAGAGATACGCTCTGCATCGGGCAAGCCCTGACGGAAACCAGCGAAGATCAAGCGTACTCCATCCGATGAGGTGACATAACGCCCCAGAATATTGTCACCAATGGGCACCGGCGCGCCACCACTCGCCAGAGGATAGCTGACAAGAGGCAAGTAACCGATGTTCAGACCATCAAATCCACTCCAGCCCAATAACGTACCCGGAATGCCCGATGGTGGGGGTATCGCGGGAATATCCGTTGCCGTGGGCGTTGGGGTGGCTGTTGGCGGAATTACGCTGGTATTGGTAATGGTCGGTGTGGGAGAAATAATCGCAATTTGCGTCAGGGTGGAATTCGCATTCGATTGTGCCTGTAACGTCGGGATTGCGATTGCGGTACGTGCTACGCTGGTTTGTTCCACATTTTGTTCTTCATCACGCTGATTGCTGGATGAAACGATCATAATCACGACGATTAAACCGACCACTAGAATCGCCGCGATCCCACCCCCGATGACGGTTGCTTGCCGACGTGACACCCCGGGAATCACCTCATCGACATCGCGCTCTGCAATGCGTTCTTCGAGCTTTTCCAGCATATCTTCTGCTCGTTTGTTACCGGGGTCAAGCTGAAGCACGGTGGTTAGGCAAATCCGTTTTTCTTCGTAGGTATCGCTCAACCGTGCGAGGAGCAACCACGCTTTGATGTTTTCCTCGTCTTCTTCTAGCAATCGCTCCAATTTATCGCGGGCAGTATCACGATCTCCCGCCCTTGCCGCTTCTAACGCCTCACTAAAAAGTTCATCAGATGACATCGGTGTGCCTCTCCGTTCTTCTGGCTGGCAATGCCTTTAAAATATAGTCGTCTCAAGTCCATATTACCGTTAAAAATAGTCACGTTCACCTATCACCCGATCATTCACCCAACGCTTCTCGGTTCGGTGCAAAATCCAATGATAAGTCTGTGCCGTCATGATTGGTCAGTCGTACCAGCACGCGCCCATCAATAGAGAGCAAATAGGTCTGGAAACGATCATCTTCACGATTAGAGATAAAAGCCACCCACTGCCCATCTGGTGATAACACCGGACTGCGGTCTTCTGCGTCACCATCCGCACTTGTCAGCAACTGCTCATTGAAGCCTTCGGCGTTCATGGTGTAAATATCGCCATCACCGCGCCGATCACTTAAAAAGACGATCATACTGGCATCATCTGACCAGCGTGGCGCATAACTAGTGTTGGATGCGTTGGTCAATTGTTCATACTCGATAGGATCGCCGGGTTCTGCCAATGTGATGCGATAAATCTCATTTTGCCCGAGTGTGTTCACCTGTGAGGCTAGGATGATCTCCCGGCTACCAAAAACAGGAAACCACGACGGCTGACGGTCTGGTACATCATTATCCGTTACCGGACGCAAGCCGCCGCCACCATCGCCAACTGTATACACTTCTTCGTCCGTGCCATCATCGACAATGAACACCAATTCTAAGCCGCCCGGTGACCATGCCGGTGATGCGACAAGCCGTGAGCGCAATTCAGTAATTTGAACCGGATTATCCAGATCATCGAGATTTGCGATAAACAATTCAGGATAGGTAGCGCCATCCAGCCCACCCGCTGGTTCGGCTTCTGCGGTGCTCTCGGCGGTACTTTCCGGGTCAGGTGTTGCTACGACTGCTGTTGGTGGAGGGGATTCATCATCGGCGTAGCTCACATTCCGCACAAAGGCGATTCGTCGTCCACTCGGGTCAATCGCAATGTCACGAAAATCGCTCCCTAGCCGTTCCTGTCCGCTTCCATCGGCGTTTATACGATAGAGCGCGGGTACGCTTTCCCCTGCCTCAATGCTGGTGTAATACAACACAAATTGCTCCACTGGAAAACCAGTCGCTGTGGGCGTGGGTGTTACGGTGGGTGTCGGTGACGATGTTGCCGTGAATGTTGGCGGTAAGGTCGGTCCTGTGCTGTTGCCACCGGCGGTTGCGATAACCCGTCGCGGTGTGGGTTGTACCGGCGGGGATGTTGGTAAAGCAACGACGGGAATGGGTGTCGGGTCGGGCGTGTTGTTTTGATTAATCACAGCGATAGCGAGTAGACCACCGACGATCACAATGGCGACGAGGAACCCCAGAAGCAAGTTACCCGGATTAAACCCACCATCGTCACCGGAAGATGATGCGGTTGAGGCAGGTGCATTCCGGCGAGTACGGTTACCGATTTGCTGGGCACGCCGTACTCGCTCGACCATTTCTGCTGAATCGTCTGCTCCGGTTGCGCGTCTGGTACCGCCACCTAGCTTTTTCAGGGCTTCACGCGCACGGTCATTGTTCGGGTTGATTTCCAGCACCCGTTGCAGGGCTTCTCGACGTTCGGTACTGGTGCTCACCGCTGATGCTAGCCACATCCACGCCAATTCGTTGTTTCTATCCTGCTGGATCACATCTTCGAGTAAACGGCGGGCGGTGCCTTTATCCCCGCGTTGTACTGCCGCGATGCCATCTCTCAGTTTCTGTTCAAGTTCATCATTTGCCGCCAAAAGTTTGCTCCTTTTTGCCGCATAGTTCTTCTTTGATTGTAGTAGATTGTCTCACAGAATCAAACAAGGGCATCTTAATGCCCCAAACAACCAATATAGATAATAGCGTTTTTCAAGCGTTCAACAGCACGATTAGGTCAGTGCAATCACCAGAATCACGGCAAATAACAACAACATCACCACCGCAACAGCGCCAAAAATTACCAGTGTGCGGTTTTCACGCGCGGAGCTTTTGGTTTTGATGTGTCTGAGCGCATTTTGTGCCGCTTCATTATTGGGGTTTAAGGTCAGAATACGGTCAAGCCATTGCTTGCGCTCTGCTGAGTTGCGTGCCAGCTTTGCCAGCCAGATCAGCGCACGTTCATTGCGTTTATTCCGATTCCAGACCTCACGGAACATATTCCGCGCGGCTTCTTTGTTGCCCCGTTTGGCAGTATCAATCGCCATATTCAACAGTTGTTCATCGTTAGTTTGTTGTTCAGAAGACACCGGCTTATCCTCGTAATTGAGTGCATCATATGCTTCATTTTAAACAAATCCCTAACAATTGCAAAGAATACCTATGTCCTATCGGGCGATTGACCGCTTAAAACGGCTCATTAATGTCGGAACGCATGGCATAATTACGGGTATCGCTATGAGCGAGTGTCTTACCGCGTGACTTGGGCGCAATGCCATAAGGATTGATGCCCTTTTTGCGTAATTCGAGGAAAATCAACTCCTCCAGTTTACCGCGATCTTTCCCTGTGACCCGTGCGAGTTCGTCGGCACGTGTGAGCGCGTAGGGATACGGGTTGCGCCCTTGCATCTGGCATTGTGCGAGTAATAAGGCGTGGACTGCATCCACCCCACCCGGAGTCCGCGCCACCCACATGGGAATATCGACACGGGCAATACCTGATTGAGAGAAGTTGCCGACCTTGATATAAAAGAACGCGATTTCATAATTTATCCCGCGCTGACGATACTCCCGATTGGTCGGTGAATTCTGCACCATCACCGCAGAACGCTCACCGGGGCGCAATATCGCATTGAAGAGGTGTTGATCCTTCAATCCTTCAATATCGCCGCCTTCTTCAATTTCACGGCGTTTGGCGTGGACTTCTGCGTCGTCCTTCATGCTCATCAGATGCAGTAAGCGGAGCATCACCGTGCCACGCGGGTTATCCACATAACCGGC
>DAOTXB010000509.1:0-2757 GCA_034435575.1 Anaerolineae bacterium | reverse complement strand
GATATGTTCTCCGCTAATGGCTATATCGAAGGCTTAAACGCACTGGTCGGCAAGGGCTATGAGGTCATTCTGCTCCACGTCCTCGCGCCGGATGAACTTACGCCCCCTCTCACCGGAGATTTGCGCCTTGTCGATGTGGAAACCGGCACCGCACAGGAGGTCAGTGTGGATAGCGGGATGCGCGATATTTACATGCGCCGTGTCCGTGAGTGGATGGACGACATCCGCGCCGAGTGTAACCGCCGTAGCGTGACCTATATGCCCCTCACCACCGATGTCCCCTGGGAAAAAGTCATGCTCTATGAGATGCGCCGTAAAAATCTGGTGAAGTAGTGCCCTACCCAAAACACGAGATGACTCTATCACCTAACACACACTAGTTTTAGAGGCAAACCCTCTTGGATATACAAGAAGATGGTATTCCATGTGAGCAACACATCATAGGAAAAATTTTAAGGTTTTTCTTGATGGGTTTGCTTATCCTAATGGTGTTGACAGGTTTACAATCGACGTGTTCTCTGGGTTGGCTTTTACTAGTGATCCTCATACCATCGGTATTATTTGCGTCACCAGATTTTGTCATCTATCAGCATGGCATTGAGGTCGATTTTGTGATGTTCAAACGATTCATTTCATGGGACAACATACAATTGGTAAGAAAAACATCTGTTGGTATGCGTATTTTCTCTAACAAACTGACCATCTTTAACTATCTTGCAGGATTCGGCACAATGCCTGCAATTATTGTTATTAGACCGTTATGGCAAAATTATCCTCTTGCGGTTAAAGCGATGCAGGAAAATTTGCCTGATAGATTCATTGAAACTATATAACGTTGTCGTGCTAGATGACCATATCATCTGACGTTCTCACCACTCAGCACCCAGAACTCGCCACCTCACCCCGCCACATAATACAGGCGATATTGTGCGTCCTGTGGCAGTGCATCATACGGGCTATAAAACACGCGATTCAAGCTGAAGCGTGTGCTCAACGTGGCTTCAACCTGCGGATCATCGGTGCGGATGAAGAACGCAAAACGCCCGCTTTCCGGTAAACTGTTCATAAAGTCGGTATTGATCGCATCGGTGTTGACGACGAGAGTGGGCAAGCGCCCATTCACCTGATGATACGCGAACATAGTGTTGATGTCGTCCTGCCGGATCACGTCGTCCGTGATGATATACACCCGTGTGTCGTACGGGATCGTGACCAGTCGGAACAGCATATCATCGAAAACCGCCGCGTCTTGATTGTTGTCGGTGAATTGGGGCAAATGCACCGCGAAGTAATAGCCCGTCTGTAAGGTCGCCAGCGCAATCACCGCACCAACTAGCACAAATTGTCGCCGTGAGACTGTGGACTGAATCACACGCCACATCACATCAACCCCAAGCGCGACGGCGAGCATCAACGCGGGGAACACCACCACATAACGGGGCGATTCCAATCGGTGTTCCAGCAGACTGTTACCAATAATTGCGCCCAATATCCACAGCACGATCAGCGCCATGTGTGGCTTACGCCATTGCCAGATCGCATGCCCAAAACCGAGCACGAACAGGGGTAACACAACGGGCAACATTAGCGCGAAATCCCCACCATAAAACCAGCTTTGGTCGGGGGTAATGGTCAACACACGCACGCTATCCCACAACGATTCGACTAGCGTGCTTAACCCTGCGCCTATGTCACCCGCGCGGAATTGCGCCAGATAATTGCCCGTATCCACATTGACATCCAGACGCGGTGTGCCCGGTAAACCGCCCGCCCGCCACGTCAAATACACCGGAATCGCCACCATCGTGAACACAAGTGCGCCGATAATCACCCCACGCCAACGAAACCTCTGTCGTCGATGAATTATCACCACGATCACGATAGCCAGCGTTAATACCGGGAACAATAAGCGCCCGCCTTCGTAAAAATATTGCGTCATGCCCAACATCGCCCCGGCTAACGCGAAATCAATCGGGCGATTGTCGCGTTTCGGGTCTAACCCGCGTAGTAATAAGCCGAGCGCCAGGGTGCCAAATACCGGATCAGCAATATTGTTAATCCCGATTCGGCTGAAATGGAGATGTGGCGGGAAGGTCGCCAGCAGTAGCGCCGCGATGAGGGCGATTCGTTGATCGAACAGACTCCGCGCCAGCCACCATAACGCCAGCACGGTGCCCACGCCCATCAACGCGCTCACCACGCGCAATCCGGTCAATGTGGGTCCATAAACCGCCACGCCCAGACTTTGCATCAACGGATACACCCATGTAAAGGCGGTCAATTCGCTGTGTGGTGTGAAGATGGGCGCGTAGGGTGTCTCTCGCAGGTCAACCACGGCTTGTGCGCTGTGCATTTCATCCACAAACCAGTGCACCCCCCGTTCAAGATCAACCACGCGGAGCACTAAAGCGAGCATCATCACACCAACGACCAGCCATGCCTCGCGTTGTGATAGTCGCGCTCGTATCGCCATACGAAGCTGTACCCATGACCATGCGGGTTCGGCGCGGTTAGGCGCATCATGCACGGCAATGTCACCCGTAAGACCCCGCATGATGAAGTAAATCGCCAGTAGAAAGAGCGCGACTTGTACCCATACTGGAAAGCAAATTTCAGGGCGATTGAACATATTGGGCACGGTCACCAGCATCAGCACACCGATTCCGGCGAAAAGCGCATTAGGGCGGGGTAACCAGCGTGTGGCAAAGCGTTGATCGATCCATGCCAGCAAGCGCGTGATGAATAATCGGCGTGGCG
>DAOTXB010000508.1:0-16742 GCA_034435575.1 Anaerolineae bacterium | reverse complement strand
AGGGTACAGGGAAACCTGGCGGGGAACTTGCGTATGATCGACATTCCGCTCGATGGCGATGTGCAGGTCGGCGATATTGTGGTCACATCCGGTCTTGGGGGAAACTTTCCACCAAACTTAACCATCGGGCAGATCGAAAGTCGGCGTCAACTGGAATTTGAATTGAACCAGGAAGCCGAAGTGCGTAGTCTGGTTGACTTCGATACCTTAGAAATTGTTTTGGTCATTACCAGCTTCCAGCCAATTGACCTATCAGTATTTGAACAGGAAGAAGAACCGTAAACAATGGGACGATTCCTGAGCGTACCAATTTTGCTGATTGCCGCCATATTACAAGCGACGTTCGTGCCACAAATACGCTTGCTGAATGGTGGGCCAGATCTGGTATTTTTACTGGTCATCGCGTGGTCAATCAATGCGGAAGTTGAAGAGAGTGTGCTCTGGGCGTTTGTAGGGGGAATCAGTGTCGATCTTTTGAGCGCCGCACCAACCGGCACATCGACACTAGGTATGTTGCTGGTTGTTTTTGCCATTAGCGGTATTGGTAGACAGGTCTACCGCATTGGATTTATTCTACTAATCGGGGTCACACTTGCTGGTACGCTGGTGCAACAGCTTATCACAATGATTATTCTGTGGTTTACTGGATGGAGTATCAACTGGTTTGCAGATGTTGCGCTGATTGTCGCGCCAACCATGTTTTACAACTTAATGTTAATTTTACCTGTCTACTGGTTTGTCCGACGGGTTCAACGTCGGGTACAACGAGATATACTATCGTAAGTTAAGTTTTGGAGAATAGCCCAATGCGCCAGATGGAACCTTTTCAGGGATGGCGACTGACATTCTTTCAGGGCATTATTGTCGCAGTCTTTATCATATTTGGTCTACGGATGTATCAATGGCAGGTGGTGAATTATGACATTGCACAATCCGCCGCAGAAGAAAACCGCCTGACCTCATTCCCTATTCCATCAGACCGCGGTGTGGTCTTTGACCGCACTGGCACGGTATTAGCTGGTAATTCCCCTGCGTATAACGTGACCATTATTCCAGCGGCATTACCTAGTAATCGTGAAGAAACGTTCAATATTTACAACAGAATCTCTGCGCTCGTAGAAAACGTACCACCAACACGCGCAGATGCAGAACGCACAGGTACCAATATTCGCAGTATCGAAGAACTTGTCATCGAAGGTGAAGGTATCCGTCCATTTAGCCCGGTAGTAGTCGCCTCGGATATTCCGCGACGGGTAGCGCTTCAGCTCCGTGAAGAGAGTATTGAAATGCCCGGTGTGGGTATTGAGGTGGTCGCTGTGCGGGAATATCCGTATGGTGATCTGATCTCGCACATCATCGGCTATACCGGTCCGATTGGTCCAGAAGAAGCCTTTGAGCTTATCGAACTTGGTTATAACCCTGCTTTTGACCGCATCGGCTATGATGGGTTAGAGGCTTCCTTAGAGACTACGCTTGCTGGTCAACGAGGGTCTGAGTTACGGGAAATTGACGTTGCAGGTGAAATCCTCAATGTACTACAACGTAACCCGCCACTACCGGGGCAGAATGTTCGCCTGACGATTGATGTTGAGTTACAAGCCGCCGCACAGCAAGCATTGGAAGATCGCATTAACCTGATTAATGCTGACGAAGGGTTCATCCGTACACAAACAGGTGTGGTGATCGCGATGGATCCGATGACAGGTGAGATTCTGACTATGGTCAGTTACCCCAGTTACGATAATTCCCGTTTTGCGCGTGAAATTGACGAGCCATACTATCTGCAAATGCTCAATGATCCGCTGACTCCGCTGGTGAACCATGCCGTCGGGTCAGTATATCCTCCGGGTTCCGGTTGGAAGCTCATCACAGCCGCTGGAGCACTGGAAGAAAACGTCATCGCACCGCAAACACGCCTATTCGATGGTGGTGATTTATTGGTTGCGAATTTCTATGCAGAAAATGATCGTGCGGCGGATCAACGTTTTGTATGCTGGAACCGTGAAGGTCATCAATGGTTAGATATGCGTGGTGCAATCGCCAATAGTTGTAACGTATATTTTTATCAGGTTGGTGGGGGCAATAGCGACTACTCTGAACAGACCTTGCGTGAAGGTGGACTGGGTATCGATGATTTGTTTCGTTATGCGACAGCGCTTGGAATCGGATCATACAGCGGGGTTGAGCTATATGGTGAGGTTGCGACACGCATGCCTGACCCGGACTGGAAACGTCGTGTGCAGGGTGAAAACTGGTCAACTGGCGATACTTACAATGCCGCATTTGGGCAAGGATACCTGAACGTTACACCACTTCAGCTCATTAATTCGGTATCGGCAATTGTAAACGATGGCATAATGTACCAACCCACGCTAATCCGTGAATTTATTGATGGTGAAGGCAACGTTATACAGGGTTTTGAGCCACAGGTGATGCGAACGGTCAACATTGAAAATATGTCGCCAGAAGACCCCATAACCCTTTACCTGCTGGAGGATATGATTATTCAAGGTCCAAACAGCCTCGCCTGTTATTGTGAACCTGATAGCGGATTTTTCAACGCCAATCGATGTGATCCTGATACCTATGTCAATCAGGTGGACATCAACCCCGCACAATTCGAGGAAGATCTCCGCTCGTACAATGTCCATGTGCCGCCAACATTTAACTTCAACTTTACGAGCATTTGCGATTCACTTCGTTTTGATGCCAGCTATACACCTGCATTTCTGGGTTCAGAGAGCCTGCAAATTGTGCGAGACGGTATGCGAGAAACAATCTTGACGGGTACAGCCGGTGGTGCGAATTTACCCTATGTGGCTGTTGCGGGTAAAACCGGTACAGCGGAATACTGCGATAACATCGCATTTCCGTTAGGATTGTGTATTCGTGGTAATTGGCCCTCACACGCATGGTTCAATGCCTATGCGCCTTATGAAGACCCTGAAATACTGATCGTGGCATTCCTCTATAATGCAGGGGAAGGGTCAGCGAATGCCTTGCCCGTCGCCGTAGAGACAATGGATGCCTACTTCCGCTTGCAAGCCGAGCGTGAAGGGTTACAAGCACCGGAGGAGATCGACCTGAGCACCTTAGGGCCGAATATCTTCATTCCGTCGCAAGACCCGCCACCGCCATCAGAATTAGAGGATTCTCCTTAAATGTTACAGGCGATTACCGGTCAACAACCAAAGCTACAGCTATTCATACCAGCCCTCATCAGTACCGGAATCGCCTGGTTTGTGTATATTTTACTCGGAGAAACCCCTTTTATACGTGCTAGTGGTCTAGCCTTAGTGATCGCTGGCGTAACATTGACGTTGAGTCAGTGGGGCAACGTACAATCGATTATTGGTGGATTAACACTCGCATTTAGTCCGATCTTCTGGGGACAAGCAACCATCAGCGCGACGGATGCTCCCGCAACTATCGTGATTGCGCTCGTGGTGGCGCTGGTGATTGTTGGTGGAATTGCAATTATTAAGCGCCCCTACCTTGCACTTGTAGCCGGGTTCATTGTATTTGCTGTCATCTTCTGGAGTCAGGTCGGCACACCACGGAGTGTACGCCTAACATCGTTACTCACTGCATGGATACTCTTCGTACTGATCGATGTCATTCGCATCACTACCCCGCGCCCTGACGAGCCATCAGGAGGAGTAGTTGACCGACCCCACACCTATGGCATCCTCATTCTGTTTATCCTGGGCGTGATTAATGATCCACTCTTCACCTTGCTTGCACCCGCCTTATTGATGGCATTATGGTTAGCTCGCGCGCCGGTCAACCAATGGTACTGGGCGGTGTTCTTACTTTTCATCGCCTGGGGTCTACGTGGCATCGCCGTCACATATATTGATCCAGATTGGTGGACTGTGAGTGCTTTTGAGGCAGATCAAAACACTATTCGTGTGCCATACATACTCGCAGATGGCTGGCGGGCTGGTGGACGCTGGGTAGATGTGCTCGATATACTCATTAAGCAATTCACACTTGGTGGCGTATTTTTGAGTGTGCTCGGGCTTGCAAGAATGGCGCGCTGGTATCCGTTACTGGGCGTAACCACCATGATTGCATTCGGGTTTTATACCCTATTCGGATTAATGTACTTTGGGAATGACCGTGAAATTCTACTGCTCCCCCTACTCATTATTCAAGTGATCTGGTTAACTTATGCCATTCACGCCATCGGACAATGGTTAGACCGCACATTTGCACCACACAACAACGCTCATCTGATCGCCACAGGACTATATGCAATTATCCCTGCATATTTATTACTCAATAACCTTGCATAGCGCTCATCGGGTAAACGGTATATTATTGTAAGCACGTGAGTAGATCAGGGTTTTGCACTAAACGGGGCAATGCATGGTGATGACCGAAGGCAACGTCAGCGTAAAAGGGATAAAAGACGGATTGTTGATTATCCTCAGCCAATCTGAGGAATGGTTACTCATCACCGCTGAACTTGCAGAGCACCTGGACAAGCAAGGGAGTTTTTTCTCTGGCGCGAATGTCACGGTGGATGTGGGCGCACGGGCAGTCCCCAAATATGAATTAGCAACATTAAAAGCCTTATTAGAACGTCGCAGTTTGGCGCTCAATGTTGTGCTGAGTGATAGCCAGACAACGGTTGACTCAGCCAATGCGCTAGATCTACGCACAAGTACAGCCGTACCAACACCCGGACGAGAACCAAACGAAACCTTGCCCATTGATCCAGAAGAAGTTGGTACAGAAGGCGTACTCATAAAAAGAACACTACGTTCCGGCAGAACGGTGCATAGCGCCGGTCACGTCGTTATTGTTGGCGATGTCAACCCGGGTGCAGAAGTTGTCGCAGGTGGGGATGTTATCGTGTGGGGGAAATTACGCGGTAACGCCCATGCCGGTGCCAATGGGGACGAAACCGCACTAGTTTGTGCTTTAGATATGACCCCGAATCAATTACGCATCGCGGGGTATATCACCACATCACCACCGGGAAAAAGCCGTGAACGTCGTCCTGAAATCGCGTTAATTCGTGATGGACAAATTATCGTGGAAGATTGGAATAGCAAGTAGCGAAAGGACCTCGGAGGATGGAGGCGAAAGTCGTAACGATCACGTCTGGCAAAGGCGGGGTTGGTAAAACCACCACTACGGCGAATTTGGGCGTGTCTTTGGCGCGTTTAGGCAAAAAAGTCGTGGTGATTGATGCAGACATCGGTCTCCGAAACCTGGATGTCGTAATGGGGTTAGAAAACCGCATTGTTTATGATCTAGTAGATGTTATCGAAGGACGTAGTAAGCTACGTCAAGCAATGATTAAACACAAACAATTCCCGGATTTGTATCTAATTCCGGCGGCACAAACCCGTGATAAAACGGCTGTCAGTCCGAACGATATGATTGCGTTGTGCCGTAAATTGAAGGAAGAATTTGACTTTGTTCTGGTCGATTCTCCAGCGGGGATCGAACGTGGCTTTCGGAACGCAATTGCCCCGTCAGATGAAGTGTTGATTGTGACCAATCCTGAAGTAAGCGCAGTACGCGATGCAGACCGAATTATCGGGTTGATCGAAGCAGAGAATAAAGGTCCAGCTAGGCTAATCCTCAACCGTGTGAAAATCGACATGGTCAAAAAGGGGGATATGCTCTCGCCGGATGACATTACAGATATTCTCGCTGTTGGGATCATTGGCATCGTACCGGAAGATGAGAACGTTATTCCCGCATCAAACAGCGGTGTACCGGTTACCCTGAACGAAAACTCTCGCGCTGGTGTTGCTTTCCGCAACATTGCACGGCGCTTAAATGGCGAAACTGTAGAATTTATGACGTTAGAAAACACCGGAGGATTATTCCAGCGCATTGCGCGGTTATTCGCCGGTGGACAGAGTGAGTAGTGAGGGCAATATCATGACCGGATTTTTCGATAGAATGCTGGGACGTGGCAAAGAAAGTAGCGCGAACAAAGCCAAAGAGCGTTTACAGTTTGTGCTTGTGCATGACCGCATCAATTTACCGCCAGAACGCCTGAAAGAGATGAAACAGGAGATTCTGGCGGTCATCTCCAAATACGTTAAAGTCTCTGATGAAGAAGTAGATATTGCATTAGAACAACGAGATCGTAATAACAATACCTTGATCGCAGAAATTCCGTTTTCAGAGAGTTTAAAAACGGATTTAGATGAATCAGATATGCAAGATGAATCCGGCGCTGCGAATGCGATGATGCTTGATCTTGATGACGATGATGCTGTGGACGAAATCGTAAAACATCACGATGATGACGATTCTTCAGCGATGGATGACGATTAAAACAATTTTAGCATTGCCCAACTTGTTAAGTAGCTAAAAAAGGGTATTTACACAATCCCACTAGCACATGGGTTGCTGTCTTGCTTCATGTTATGCATTCGCCACTGCGAACCTTCACCTCTACCCCATCATCCGATATAATGCCCTATAGTTGTATTGTGAAGTTATAAGCATGTAATAAGTTGCTCCTAAAGTCTACGATCAACCTATCTGTAAAAAATTCGGGTTAGCAATCAGGTATGAACAATCCCCTTTCAATCTGGCGACGTTTCGACTTCGTCCTATTCAGTATTTCCACATTATTGACGATTTTCGGCATCCTCATGATTCGGAGTGCCACGCTCGGCGCGGTAGATGTAGATTTAATTAGTCGTGTGCCCGATCAAATTTTGTATGGCGCTATCGGACTTGTCTTGATCTTCGTCTTGACCGCCACAGATTACCGTTTATTGGGCGGTTTACACTTGTGGCTTTATCTAGTGCTGGTGATTCTATTGCTACTTGTCCCTATTGTTGGTCAGGTGGGTGATGCAGGAGCGCGACGGTGGATCAATCTGGGCATCCCGATTCAACCCTCAGAAATCGGCAAGATCATCATCATCATTACTTTGGGCTATTGGCTTTCTCAGCGCTATCATAAGATGGATCGTCTGACGACTGTTTTGGGGTCATTAGTCTATATTTCTATTCCCGTCGGATTAATCTTTATTCAGCCTGATCTTGGCACTACCATCGTTTTTCTTGTGTTGTGGTTCACGCTCATCTGGGCGGCGGGATTGCGCTTACAACATATTATGCTGTTCTTACTTGCCGGGTTGGTCAGCGCACCGCTTTTATGGTCACAGATGCAACCCTATCAACGACAACGTATCACCAACTTTGTCTTGCCAGCGGAAAATGATGCGGAGGCGCAGGGTTCGCGCTATAACATCATTCAAGCCGAAATCAGCATTAGCTCCGGTGGGTTATTTGGTAAAGGCTATGCGAACGGAACACAAAATCGACTGCGCTTTTTGCGTGTGCGCCATACCGATTTTATTTTCAGCGTCATTGCGGAAGAATTTGGACTAGTAGGTGGAATCGTGGTGATCGCCTTGATTTCGGTTGTCATCTTCCGCATATTGCGTGGCGCAAGGCTGGCTTCTGACCCGCTCGGCAGTATGATTTGTTATGGCGTTGCGTCGATGATCTTTTTTCAGACAGTTGTCTCTATCGGCATGAATCTAGGGTTGTTGCCCGTAACAGGGCTTACTTTGCCATTTATCAGTTCCGGTGGTACAGCACTGTTGTCTACGTTGGCGGGTATTGGACTAGCAGAGAGTGTGATCGTCCGGCGCCGACGTGTGAGCTAAACACGAAACATTGTCTTTGTCAGATATACGCGCTCTATCGCGCATCATTTAAGGAGAGAAATACCTTGTCGAACACAAAACCTGTGCGAACGCGCTTTGCACCAAGTCCCACAGGACCTCTGCATATTGGGAGTGCCCGTACTGCCCTGTTTAGCTGGTTATTAGCACGGCATCACGATGGACAATTTATCTTACGTATTGAAGATACCGATCAGAAGCGCTTTGTCGAAGGATCAATTGAACGCGTCAAACGTGGTTTAACATGGCTCGGCATCGATTGGGACGAAGGACCAGAAAAAGGTGGGGATTACGGTCCGTACACGCAATCAGAGCGTCTGGAACATTATCAGAAATGGGCACAATGGCTCATCGATAATGATAAAGCCTACCGTGCCTATGACACACCAGAAGAAATCCAACAGATCAACGAAGAGAAACGCGCTAGAAAACTGCCGCCCGGGTATGATGGTCGTCACCGTAACCTCACGCCTGAGCAGGAGCAGGAATTTATTGATGAAGGGCGTAAGCCGGTAGTACGCTTTAAAACACCACAAGACGGCACGCTCAAAGTGAATGATCTGATTCGTGGCGAAGTTGAATTTGATAACAGCACGCTTCAAGATACCGTGCTTTTAAAGTCGGATGGATTTCCGACTTATCATCTGGCGCATATCGTTGACGATCACCTGATGGAAATTTCGCATGTCACACGCTCAATCGAGTGGTTGCCATCACTACCTTTTCATGTCCATCTATGGCAAGCATTCGGCTGGGAAATGCCACAATATGCACATTTGCCAGTATTGCTCAACCCGAATGGAAAGGGCAAACTGAGCAAGCGTCATGCGGGCTTCAGTCAAAATGGCAAACAAGTTTTAGTGCTCGTGCAAGAATTCGAAGATGCTGGATACTATGCGCCAGCGGTGGTTAATTTCCTGACCAATATCGGCTGGAATTTTGGCGATGAGCGCGAGGTATTTGATGGACAAGAAGCCATTGAACGCTTTGACATCACCGAGGTCAACCCGGCAAATAGTGCCTATCCGATTGAAAAACTCGATTGGTTAAATGGTATTTACATCCGTGAGAAGATGAATGTAGAAGAACTAGCGTCTCACCTCAAACCACACCTAGAAAATGCTGGCTTTACGGTGACTGATGATGTATTGCTCAAGGTCGCCCCTGTGGTACAAACGCGCATCAAGACCTTCGCTGATATTGTCGATTTAGCGGGCTTCTTTTTTAAGGATTATGCTGAATTTACTGCACCAACAGCTGAAGAACTTATCCAGAAGAAGATGGATGAAGAGACAACTCTAAACGCGTTAATTGCCACTGGTGACCTGCTAGAAAAAGTCGATTCAATGGAACATCAAGCCCTGTATGAAGCGATGAAAGCATTAGCGAAAGACATCGGTCTTAAAAATGGGCAATTGTTCGGTACACAGCGTGTTGCCATCACCGGACAGACGATTTCCACACCAACATTTGAGACGATGGAAATTCTTGGCAAAGAGGAAACACTACGCCGGATCAAACTGGCAGCGGACGTTTTCGCATAGATATGGTCTTGACGAGATGATGCTGATTTGATACCATTTCAGCATCTTATTGGGAGATAGTTTAATTGGCAAAACTGCGGATTCTGGTTCCGTCGTTCTTGGTTCGAGTCCAGGTCTCCCAGCAAAATACAAACCCGTTACTAACGAAACAGTAGCGGGTTTTTTATATTTATCCCTCCGCTAAAGCAATACATATCGAAATCAAACGAACTTACAACGCCCCGCCAATTGAGTATCTGTGTCGCGCACCCTAAAATTAAATTAGCCAAAAGGAAGGTGCTATGCAGACTACAATTGCGCAACAACTGATACTTTTTTCATTTCTTGCGAGTGTCACAATGCTGACGCTTGTCGGCGCAATTATGATGGTATCTATCAGTCGTTTGATGCGTATTCAGCGCTTAGAACTTGCCTATGTACATGCCAATACCAGAACATCTACTTCTACCAATATAAAGCCTGCATCGACCATCACGCCATTAGCGAGTAAACGTGATACACGTCCGAAACCGCCATCAGGCTTGGTACGCGAAATTAAAAGCGTGGATATTCAAATCAAACCAGTAGTGGATACGAAGGTTACACCACCACCCTATAAGCCAACTGCTACACCCAACCGTACAGAAAAAGTTGGCTAACCACCCTACAACACCAGAACTACCTCTCGACTATTGCCTAAAGTATTGTACGATTACATTTAACACCTTTACTGTGCTCGGTGTTGTTTATAGTCAAAATACTCGGAGGAGTCTCGTGAGTCAGCCTCCTAATCCAGACATGGATCGGAAAACCATATCACGCATCGGGATTGCAGGTGCAGTGATCGGTATTGTATCAATTTTGCTCTTTATGGGCTTGTGGATATTACTCGGCAACGCAAATGTGGATGACTTCCCACGATTAGTCATTTCTGTATGTGTGCCACCTGCCATCATGACTGCGATCATCGGCGCATATCTGCTTTTTGCAGTCACACGCGAAAATAATTAACGATCAGCGCTTTTGTAGTTTATACACCACAACAATGGGTATCTCCTGTTCATCCACGGGCAGGAGTGGTTCATCAATCGCAAGCATCCTCATACCGGCATGATCGGCAACTGAAAACACCTGTGCGATAAGATGCGTGTAATGCTCTACTGCATAGACCTTACCATCCGGTGCAGTAAAGAGCCGTTTTTTGCCCGTTAATGACAGGAACGGGTGAAAGTCGCTCACCAGCGCGACCCCACCGGGTTTCAACACGCGAGAGATTTCCTGCAATGTAGAAGCAATATCCTGCACATGCCCGATAGCCAGTCCACACAATACAACATCCATCATATGAGCTTCTAGGGGAATATGGGCAGTTGTTGCGCCGAGATACAATGGCTTGGTTTCTACATCTCGCCCGACCTGTAACATCGCCAAGGCGTTGTCACATGCAATGACAGCCTCTGCGCCACGCGCTAGTGCAATCTGGCTATAACGCCCTGTCCCGCAGGCAAGGTCAAGCACATATTTCCCCGCCAAATCTGGCATTTGTGCCAACATTGCCCCTTCTTCAACTTTCATCAAGGGGTTATGAGCATAAGGCGGGTATGTTTGTGCCCACTTTGCATAGGCATTTAGGCTAGATAACGTCTTTACCTGCCCGCGACTTAGCTTCCGGCGTAAGCGTTGAAACACCATCAGCCAGCAATAATAATGAGGTCTGCCCAATGCTCGAACGCACGGGTATTGCTATTATAAAGCAATCGCGTTCTTGCAGGCAATCGTAACCACATATACGCGATACGACGACGTTCTTCACGTCCAGTGCGTTCACGTAGTTGGTGATACCAGACGGGAAGTGGTGGGAATTCATCGGTGATGGCGCGGAAGGCTTCCGGTAACCAGAATTGGATAAGATAATAGATGAACATACACAACACACCAATATAGGCAACAACTACGGGGATTTGCATGAATTGAGAGAAGAAAATTGAGCCGGAAATTGTACACACGCCTAATAAACCGATAATTCTAGGGATCGGAGCGAAGTGATTTTCTTCGTCGCCATATTTCTCAAACAATGATAATAACGGTCCTTTATGCATACCGATAATAACAAGCCCCAAACGCACCAGTAAAAAGCCACTTACGAGAAATACCGGTGCTGTACAAAGTAACTCAATCATTGTGGAATACTTCGCATCTAACCAAAATTATAATTTAAACAATTCTCGGGGACCTTTATAAAGTGGGCAAACACAGCGGGCACATTCTTTTCGTTGCCCACGCCGATATGCACGTCGCAATGCCTGTGCAGAGTCAACATTAATTAAGTCGTGCAGTTGGTTTGATTGATGTCCCCCATTACTTGTTATCTTACCGTAATCCGGCAAGAAATAACAAGGTCTTAGCGTGCCATCGACTTCAATGACTGTGCTAAAATGTGGCGCATTACACCGTGGTGCAGGGTATGGTTCAAGCGCTATTGCATCCGGTAACATCGTGCGGAAGTAGTCCACCAGAATACGGCGTAATTTCGTCGCTGATTCGCCAATAAATCCTGATTCAAAATCTGACGCATAATCCTGCTCAAGCTGATCAATGATTTTGACTAATGCTTCAACATCGTCCGATCTTAAAGCAGAAGAGTCCACCCGAATTGGCATCACGACAAGGTCAGGATCAGTTTCAAATCGTGGTCCAAATGCGTGCGGATTGTCAACATCTACTGCAAGAAAACTAACACGATTTACACCGGCTTCTCGTGCAGAATCAATAATTTGCGGAATTTCGTGATAATTCTGACGTTGTACTGTAGTGCGTGTCACCACAGGAAGTCCTAATTCACGTACCGCACGAATACCATCAAGCACAAGGTCAAAAGCATCTACACCACGAATTGCCTCATAAGTCGGTGCAGTACCACCATCCAAACTGACAATGATCTCATCAACACTATCTTTGAGGCGGTGTGCGTCCTTGCGTAAAAGTAATCCATTGGTAAGCAACATTGTATAGATGCCCTGTTGACGAAATCGCCGCGCAATCGTATCCCATTCAGGATGTTGCATCGCTTCGCCCCCACTGAGCAATACCCAGCGCACACCAAGATCGGCACATTCATCAGCAATTTTATCGACCAGAGACATATCCATGTTTTTACGCGGATTACGCCATATATCACAGGTAACACAGCGACTATTGCACCCATCCGTCAGGTAAAGCACGATTAGGGGCAATGTGTACAGCCGGTCACCGACCAGATTCAACAATCGTTTTGCATTCATAGGCAAATTATAACACTAACCGAAAGCCCTAGCCGAAAAGCTACATAATTTGGAAAATTAATGAAAATTCTAACGAGCACTTTTGAGGCGACTTTCCCTGTAAGTGCGTTATCCATCCTCAAATTCGACGTGACCAGTCCTTCGTAACCGGATAAGATGTGTTAGAATAACCACCATCAACCAGACACAATAAAAACAGAATTCGAAACCTTTTATGCCAACACCTGAACTCATTAAATCCGGGCAGGGACCGCGTACTGCCTTCCTTGATAAAGCTGACCCACAAGTCATCGCAGAAACGTTGATCGCCTTTGCAAATACCGAAGGCGGGACAATTGTCATTGGACTTAAAGAAAATGGCGATAAATCCCGCTCGCGGGTGGATGGCGAAAAGGTCACAGATGCCCTAAAAGCCGCCGATGAATTATGTAATCCAACCGTTTCCGTCGGTAATTGGGAAGAAGTCGAAATCGAAAAGGGCAAAGTCTATACCGTTCGTGTACCTCGCTCAATAGAACTCCATGCATTGAGTGACGGGCGCGTGCTCATCCGAAGTGGGGTGAAAAATCGCCCGCTGGGTGGACAAGAAATCTTGCGCCTTGCTAGTGCAAAAAATACCGGCGATTTTGAGTCTGAAGTTTTACCCGGCGCCACAAAAGACGATTTTAGCAAGAAGATTCTGGAAGAATATTTAGAAAAACGTGCAGAACGTACAAAACGCCCCTATAGTGGCAATACGGATGAGATGCTCAAAGAAATTGGCGCGATTTCACCCGATGGCAAGCCGACGATGACAGGTATTTTGTTGTTCTCCGAATATCCACAACAATGGCTCCCTCAATCGAGTGTGGTTTTTGCCAAATTTGTAGGTAAAACACCCCGTGGAGAAAGTGGTCTTGCAGGATACACTCGACGCGAAGAACTCACCGGTCCACTACCCCGTTTAATTGAAGCGGCGTGGAATCTCATCTGGAGCGAGATGGCGGTTAGCGCTGTCGTCAAAGGGCTAGAACGTGAGGAGACATTTGAGTATCCACAGTTCGCTGTGCGTGAAGCAATCGTAAATGCTGTCTGTCACCGCGATTATCGCCTTAAAGGGCGGCGTATTGAAATTCGTATGTATTCTGACCGCTTAGAAGTCATTTCCCCGGGTGGCTTGCCCGGCTTCATCACTATTGAAAATATCAAAGATGAGCATTTTAGCCGTAATCCACGCATCGTTAACGGCTTATTCCAATGGGGATATATCGAAGAACTGGGATTAGGCATTGACCGCATGATTGAGGTCATGAAGCAAGCCGGGCACAAACCACCAACCTTCGATGCACGTCCCTATAGCTTTGCCGTGACGCTGTACAATGCAAGAGAAAAACAAAGCCCGCCGGAATGGACGCGCAACACCAACCATCGTCAAGCCCGCGCTTTGCAATATATCAGGGAAAATGGATCCATCACAAATCGTGAATATCGAAAATTATGCACCGGAGTCTCTGCGGAGACTCTCCGTCTTGATCTGGTTGATATGGTGGAAAAAGGCATTCTTGTGAAGGTTGGCTCCAAGAAAGGCACATACTACATCTTAAAGTAGTTTTTGACTTGATTGTAGTCGTAGTCATTGCGCCCAAAGGACACTGTTGATGAATCTGCTAATGGGAATCGTAGTCCTACTCATTGTTATCGTACATAGCGCACTCGGGGTATTCGCATGGATGCGCCGTGAGAATACACGCCATGATATACGCTGGCTCTTGGGGACGCTTGCCCTATCCGCGCTTGCGAGTATGACCTACTTAATTCCATCAGATAGACAAGTTTTTGGCGATATTGGGCGCGGTTTGCTTTTGGTCTTGTTGTTGTCCGGCGTGGTTATCACCTTTGGTACAGCCATCATCAACGATATGAGCGATAAAGATCGGCGATTATCGACTCAGCGATTATTCTGGACAATCGGCGGCATATGGTTGGGGTCGCTAGTCCTAAGTTTCCTCATCAGCACACCTGCAAATGCCGGAAGTGAAAACTGGCTCATCCACCTATTCGATGAACCGAATGCCTCCAGCATGGTTATGTTTTTCGGGCTAATCACCATTATGATTGGTCTCATTGGTTTCGGCTTGTATGAATTCTATCTGGCACGCCTGCCAGAAGTGGCAAACCGCGCGCTTTTCTGGGTTGTAAATACAGCACTGCTCGGATTGAGTTTGTTATTGATGGGCAGTGGTACAGATATTATCGGTGTTATTGGGATGATTGCAGTCTTAGTCACCCTGAGTGGTACAACCTATGCCCTGCTCTATCATATGGTGTTTGACATTCGTGGCGGAATTATCCAATCGTTACGCACAGTATCCTTTGTGAGTATTGCGACTGCGCTGATTTTCACAGGGTTATATCTTGCAATCAGTAACAATGCCGATGCAAGTAATGCAGATACCTTGATTCTGATGGCTACCGGATCACTCATCATTGCCGCGCTACTCGTTCCAATTCGTCATGGCATTGAGTTGATTATTCAGCAAATGACCATTCAACACACGATTGATGCGGCAGAAGCCACCCGCATTTATGGTAAGCAGGTCACTGAAACCGTTGAATTAGACGCACTCGTAAAAGAAGTCATTGTCAATCTTAATAGTGTGATGCGCGTCCGTCGCTCATGCTTGATCTTGTTCAACAGCACCTTCAAAGTTAAAGATGCGGTAGAATTGCTCGTCATGCAACCAAACGGCAGTAAAGACAAGGTCACCGGCTTCTTATCCATCTATAGCCCACTATATAAACAGCTTGCGGCGGCACACAAACCCGTATCGCAATTTGACATAGAATATTCACCCCATTATCGTGACATTAGCACGGATGAGCAGAAGTTCTTTCACGAATTAGATATGAGTGCTTATGCCCCGATTCTCTCAGAAAATGCGCTCATCGGCTTATTAGCCTGTGGTCCGATGATTAGCGACACAGCGTTTTATCCGCGTGATCTACAATTATTGATGACATTTGCCCAACAAACTGGTATTGCGCTCCGTAATGCTCGCTTGCTGGATGATCTTAAACACCTGAACAAAAGCATGGAATCATTGAATCGTGGCTTAAAGGTTGCCAATGACCAGCTCAATAAGATGGACGCAGTGAAAACAGATTTTATCACCATCGCCAGTCATGAACTGCGTACACCGCTTGCACAGGTGCGTGGTTATACCGATATTCTGGATGCGATGAATGAACAGGGCTTACTTGATGAAACCCAGACCGTCGGCATTGTCGGTAATCTACGCAAAGCTACCGAACGCATGGAAGAATTAATCGCGGCGATGCTTGATGTCAGCCAATTAGACGTAAATGCAATGGACTTAAGCCTAACCGACTCACCACCTGAGACAATTTTACGTATGGCAATCGAACCGTTGAGCGATGCAATCAATCAACGCAAGCTCTCGCTCACCGCACGCGGTTTACGGGGATTACCGACTATTCAGGCAGATTTACAACGCCTTGTGCAGGCATTCCGCAATGTAATTGTGAATGCGATCAAATTTACACCGGATGGCGGTCAAATTGAGATCACTGCCACGCTCGAAGAAGCCGAAGAAGAAAATGGAATCGACCATGTGCTAATCTCGATCAAGGATACTGGCGTGGGCATCAACGACAAAGACCTAGATCTGGTGTTCCAGAAGTTCTTCCGTGCTTATGATCCTTCATTACACTCTACCGGAACATATAAATTTATGGGGGCTGGTCCTGGTCTTGGATTGACTATCGCTAAAGGGGTTATTGAGGGACATGGCGGGAAGATTTGGGCGGAGAGCGACGGGCATAGTATGGAAAATTATCCGGGAACAACATTTCATATCCGCTTACCGCTTAATACGCCTGATGATGCCAAACGTGTTATGACGATTGATGATGAAAGTAACCGCGAACAACGCAAAGAGACTGCGCTAAAATCGCCAATCATCAACCAGAACACGGCGAACGAAGCCTAAATGCGCGTATAAACGTAAGCATTTCCCCGCTTGCCAGTTTGTACAATAATACCAGCTTCACGCATCACATAAGCTATTTTCTGTGCAATCGGTTGCTTTACTTTGAACGCCTGCTTAATATCTGCCGTCGTGAACGCATCCGGTAAACTATCTGGCAAGAGCATGGCATAAGCGTCAAGCGAGTCAAACCTATGACTATCCGCAATTTCCAACAGGCGATGGTCATCAATGCTCCATCCCTTACGCCGCCAACTACCCCGTCCATCATTGACA
>DAOTXB010000507.1:0-1528 GCA_034435575.1 Anaerolineae bacterium | reverse complement strand
TCCCCGATACCTATACATTCTGAGTATATTGCTATCCATAGTAATTATAACCGAACAGCCAACGGATGAAAAACGGCTACACTTGCCCTATCATTATTCCATCCGCACCCATTCTTCTTCCGGGTTAAACTGCTCCGGCAAGGGCATGACCTGAAACCAGGTGTTCCCCGGCTTGAAGTACAAGATGTCGCCCTCTAACGTGCGTAAACTCAGGCGGTCAAATAGACCATCCCGTACCCACCGTGCCTGATAATATTCACCATCACGGAATAGGAGCGCATCCCCCTCGCCTTGTATCGTCATTTCAAGACTCCAGCTAATGGCATCGCCACGTTGACTTTCGATGATGTCCGTCTCAAAATGATCCGCAAAAATGACCACCACATTGGATGCGGTAATTTGTGTTTGCGTATTGGCATCAAAATGACGCTGACCGTCTGCAGTGCGATAATATAAGCCGGTTGGCGGGTGATAATCCCAGAACACACGGGTCGCCCGATAGCGCAAATCCACCCGTGCAACACCGCCTTCGCTCCCTGCGGGTATCTCTGTCTGGAACGCCATACCGCTCAAATCCGGTTGTTGTGCGTGCCCATCTTCTGTGGCGAGTGCCCATAACGCCTCTAAATTAGTAAACATATTATGGGGTACGGGGATTTCCTCATCGCGCCAATAATAGGGCAAGCCATACAACACCCCTTTATAGGCACGGTCTGCAAAGGATGATGGAGGCAACGGCACCAACGGCGCGACAAGCTGTGAACCCGGAATCCGCGCTTCAACATCTTCCCAGCCATAAATTACCTTTTCCACGCCGATGCTCGCGCCAGAAAACGCCAGAATCCCACCATACATCGAAACAATTTCGTAGTCGATAAGCCGTGCCGAACGGATCGAGCCAACGCGTCGCGGAGCATTGCTCAAAAACACGGCAGAAAACCGCGTAAGACCGCCCTCAGCATAATGCTCATACACAATGTCTGCCTCGCCAATGCCAGCTTGTGGGCGCACGAGTGGTGGCGCGTTGGACACCTTCACGATGATAGGACGACGCATTAAAACATCAGGATTGTCAACGGATAAACCCGTCAATGGGTTGACATTATCCGGATAGTTGAACGGTCCGATTGCACCCGCGATTGCTTGAGGCGTAGGCGTTTCTGGTGTAAACTGCATATTCAGGTTTTCGGACTGTTGCATAATCTCAAGGTTCTGCAATGATTGTTGTAGTGTATCCTGATTAGGTAACGTTTGTTCAACGGTGTTTGAAGCATCTAATGAGCAAGCACTGATGATTGTAGCTAACAGCGTTGCTAGAATCAGGAAACGAATTCGCATTAGTCATAACATCCTTTCATCATCGCGTTTTTTCTATTATACGAAACTTGATGATGGTTGTTGATTGTGACTATAGCTGTTTCGTAATACAATAAGGTGTGTTATACCAAGTTGACTTGGTTATATCGTCGGGCTATAATCTTTATTTGAGCTATCGCCCTAAATCATTCGCAAAACTGTGTCAACACAA
>DAOTXB010000506.1:0-1967 GCA_034435575.1 Anaerolineae bacterium | reverse complement strand
CCATAAAGCTCTGCGAGTCATTCGCAAAGATTTCGTCAAGCGTTAGCCTATCGCATAAATGGTAACGTCTTACAATGCTCAGATGATTGTCTTCTAGGCGAAAAAAACTGGCTGTTCGAGCGTTCTCAGGGTTGAAACATCGATTATTGATGACGTTCTCTAGTTGAACAAGCAAGTGGGCATCTGTAGGTGCAATAGTATGCATATCGTACATAATCTGATCGTTGGGGACTTGATAGCGACGCATACTAGGGACATAATTCAATCCATTCGTGACCAGTAATAATGCCTGATTGTTAAGGACATCTATCCAGATCATCCACTCATCCACAGAGTCATCATTGAGATCAGCACTAAAACTATGCTCTATCTGCCACCCTAGTGCTTGAAGCTGTGTTATTGGTAATTCTGTGCCAGCCTCTAGCATGAAAGCATGTCTCATAAGCAATTCTGGTAAATTACATCCGGTATTAGCTGGGCTAAAATCACCACCACCATAGGTCATCGGTATTGAATAATCATTTATTTGCCCGAATTGCATAATTTGTGATTCGTCATTTGCCCATACGTCAAACTCCTTAATCGATTGATAAAGAGAGGCGCATATTACAACAGCGTTATTCGTTCCGTTGTAAGCATCATAGGCGGTTTGTATCATTGTGCTCATAAGTACGGTTGCAGGCGATTCGGTAACTAATTCATCCAATAGTGCAATTGCTTGACCTACTTGTTCATTAAGTGCATAAGCTAATGCAAGGCGTAGGCGGACATACTGCGAAAATTCCGATTCATTAACCGTGTTGATTTCTTGCTGAACATGTTCTAATGAGATGACCGCTGTTTCGTAATCTCCCTCTTTAAGTGCGAGATGTCCTAAACGCAATGCACAGCCCAAAGAATCCTCATATCTAATTTCCTCACTGCTTGCGATGTAGCGATATTCATTAGGTGACCAATCAAATACACGGGTTGTGTAGAAAACACAATCCATGCTACCGTTTATTGTTTCGTTCTGAAGTAATTCAAGCGCTTCATCATTATCGATATTTTGAAATGTCCATGTTCCGTCTGGAGGACTACTAGGTGCGCCCCCTCCGCCTGATACCACTTCCACAAACGGTCTTTGTGTAGATAGATCGCTGGTCAAATCAATCATCGAACCATCGCGCCAAGTCAGAATATCAAGGGTAACACCGCAAATTCCGTATCCGCAGTTACCCGAAGAAATCAGCAATTCAGGTCGTCCATCAACATTAACATCCTCAATATCAACAAGTATCCCACTACCACCACAACCAGTTTGTGCAGGACAATTAATACTAAACGAAGGTGTTGGCGCATCTATCCTACGGTAGCCGCTTGGAGAGCTATCATCCTCGGCAATCACCCAAAATGATTGATAAAGGTCTGAGTTAATTACGAATACCCATTCATCCTGGTTATTAGCGTCAAAATCAGAGGCAATAATCGAAATAGAGTAATCTCGAAAAGTGATTTGATCTGAATCAGAAAGATCAGCATCTGTGTCACGCAACCAAGAAAAAATGAGCCATTGGGGCCACTGATCGAAGTTTTCATTTAAGAAGCTAACAGGGTCAAGCACGCGGTAAGCATCATATAAAGCATCAAAAGGCATGTTACTTAAATCACCAAATTGATCAAGCTCATAGCGCACCGTACGATCTATATAGCGACTATCATAATTCATTACAGTAGGCATCATACGTAGATACTCCTCAACGCTCACCTCGCGCAGACGATATTCGCCGTTTTCGTCATCATCCTGTGCGCTAGTCGGCATGACCAGAACACACACGATCAGCACTATCCACAGTAAATGTCGCATGGCTCACCATCCCTTGATTTTACAAATCATCATGCCTCTTATTTTAGCCTCTTACGCCAACAGCCGTCTCTACGCTTGCGCCACGCACACCCTACGCGCAGATATGCCCCTCACAAATCCC
>DAOTXB010000505.1:0-2145 GCA_034435575.1 Anaerolineae bacterium | reverse complement strand
GACAACAATAGCATTGACGGCTTTGACCCGCGCCCCGGCACCCCGGTCTTTGTCGGTCTGGTCAGTGACGGTGAACCCGCAGAGCCGATGGGTGACGACATGGGCGACGATATGAGCGATGACATGGATGATGATATGGGTGACGACATGATGGCAGAACCCGTAGAAATTACGCTGGATACCACCCCGTTAGCCGAGGGCGCTGGACTGACAGACATCACCGCAACCGCATTGGTATGGGTCGAGAGCGCAACTATCGAAATCACAGTTGAACTCAACGGTGCAGAATTGCCGGAAGGCGCAGTGCTCGAAGGTTGGGTTGTGGATGCTGGTTTGAACGGTGGTCCCGGTGGTGAAGAAGCTAGCAGTGTCAGCGATGATGACGAAGCCTTTGGTCCGCCCTTCGGTGATGCAGACCTTGACGCACTGGTTGAATCCGCGCCATATGCATTGAGCACGGGTAACCTCGCCGATGACATGGGTGTGCTGACCCTCAGCTTCCATGTGCCAGGATATAACTTCAGCCCATATGACGCGGTGGTGATCACATTAGAGAGTGATGGCAACACCGCTGATGGTTTCGACCCGCGCCCAGGTACGCCGGTTGCCGCAGGTGCGATCTCCGCTGGCGAGATGTAAGCGAGACGGCATCAACCATTTGTAATAGTGCAACAAAAAAACCCTCGTACACTGTGCGGGGGTGCTTTGATTTATGAATGATTGACGATCAATAAACTTCGTAGCCGTTGCGCCACGCGACCACCGCTTCTAAGGCTTGTGGGGTGCCGATCTTCTCCAGTGCTTCTACGGCAACATCACACACGCGCTTCTCCACACGGAACAACCCACTCTGATCAAATTCGGGATCAAGGAATTCGGCTGTCACCACCCAACTTTCACGGTCATCGGCATCACGCAGGGCGCGAGTGAGGGCTTTGACCGCCCGCGCATCGCCAATATGACCGAGTGCCCATGCCGCCGCCCGTCGGACTTCGCCGCTATCATCATCAAGAGCGCGGATTAAGTGAGGTACCGCGCGTCGATTCAGCTGTTCGCCGAGGATTTGTGCGGCAGTATGGCGCAAGGTGAGCTGGTCAGCGTGCAAACATGCAATTAGGTCACGGGAAGGTTTTTCCAGCTTTTCTAGTGCCCGTTTGATCGATTCGCGCATTGTGTCATCGTAATTGCGTAATTTTTGTTCAATATCGTTTGGCAATTTGTCCCTCCGGCAACAATCAATCGATTGCGATTATATAACAGGTCGATGAAATGTGTGCGGTGCGATGCGGTCCGTTACGGTGTGTGTGTCTGTGAGTGATGTGATTGGCGATTAAAGGCGATGTGCCACCATTCCAGCAAGCCGATCCCTGTGATGACCGCGTAGCCATAGGTCTGCCCCAGCATAAAGGGGATGATTCCCGGTAAATAGCGCACCGCAAGGATTGTCCCGCAAATTAAGTAGAGCGTGATCCCGAACTCAACAAAGAGCGTCCATTCTGGTTTGAGCGCGTAGATACTGTTTTGCCAGCTCGATTTGGGAAATTTAGGTGTGCGCTTGAACACATTGTTGCGCCCTATCAATGCCTCGACGATGGCGACGGTGTTGCTGAAGTTCACGCCGATGCCGATTGCCAGCAAAATGGGGAATGCCAGCAAGCGCATGTACCAATTACCATAAAGCTGTCGCTGGCTGATGGCGTACATAACCGGTGCGGCTAAACCGAAGATTCCCAACGGCGCGAGGGGGAGATGTGCCAAGATACCGGTGACCATCAAGATGGGCGTGAATACGGTCAGAATTAGCAATAAGGGTTGTGGCAGATATTGGCACAGGTGCAAGATACCCATAAATTTTTGTAAGGGGGATAAGGTGGGATGCCGGATGACACGAGGCGCGAGCTTGAGCAGATTCTGGGTTGTGCCCTTCGCCCAGCGAAATTGTTGTAATTTATACGCCGCGACCTGTGGCGGTAGCTCCGCAGGCACGACAACATCGGGCAAATATAAAAAGTCCCAGCCGGACATCTGGGCACGATAGCTCAAATCAAGGTCTTCCGCGACGGTCTGGCTTGACCATCCACCTGCATCATGAATACATTGCCTGCGCCACAGCCCGCCTGTGCCGTTGAAACTGATGAGTAATCC
>DAOTXB010000504.1:0-1673 GCA_034435575.1 Anaerolineae bacterium | reverse complement strand
ACAGCGGTATTATCACTATAGTGTAATGAGCGGGACGCATCACCCAGAATAATCAGCGGATATTCCAACCCTTTGCTGGCATGGATCGTCATGATGGTCACTGCCCCGCTCACATCAACGACTGCTTCACCTTCTTTGACCTCACGCTCAGACATATCTTGCAGGTAACGCGAAAATTCGTTAAGTGAAATTTTCCCGCTGGACTGTGCTTTATCCATTAATTTTTCCACATTACCGCGCAAACGTGCACCATCTGGCAAGGCGCTTAAAATCGCTAAATAATCGGTACGTTCTAACGCATTACGCAATAATTCAGAAATAGTTACACGTCCAGCATTTTTGCGCAGTTCATATAACGTTGCGCGGGCAAACTCTACACGATCACGTTCATCAGCAGGCACTAAATCAGAGGGATGGGCGAGCGCGTCCCATAATGGTATGGGCACGGTTTTACCGGTAACATCATCATTGTGTAAGTCATCTTGCATGACCAGACGTAGGGCATATAGCGCGTCATCACTTAACCCGAACAGCGGTGAACGTAACGCTGTCGCTAGCGCGAGGTTATCAGCAGGGTTGACCAATGCCTGTAATAGATTAAGCAAATCCCACACTTCTTGTCGATTATAATAACCGCGTCCGGCAATGGTCACAAAAGGAATGCCCTGTGCTTTGAACACATCTTCATACAAATTAACGTTGGTCATGGCAGTTAACAAAAACGCGATGTCATCGTAGCGCATAGGGCGATGCATTTTCTCGTTTTTATCATAAACGACGGTTATGCCAACGTGCGCTTTGATATATTGTGCAACCTCGTACGCTTCCCAGCGACGGGCGGTAGTAGCATCGATCTTTTTACCCGTAGTGTTATCCTGTGTCGCACCATTAATCAAGATAAACTCAAGCGAGGGGTCACCAGCATCAGGAGGGTATTCACGGGAAGCCTCCATCGGTGTGCCCAGGGTCACCTGATATTCATGGGCACTACTAGATTCATCAATTGTGAGCAATTGACCGAAGATGTGATTGAATAATGTGACCAGTGGCTTATGTGTTCTGAAAGACCTGGATAACGATAAGGACTCCCCGTTGTGCGATAGAATTTCCCGTCGCACATCGCCAAATACACTAACATCCGCACCCCGAAAACGATAAATACTCTGCTTTTCATCACCAACAACGAACACACTTCCAGCTGTGGTCAGGTCAGCCAGACCTTTGATGATATCCCATTGTCGCTGATTGGTATCCTGAAATTCATCGACCAGCAAATGTTTAATCGCCCGCCCCTGATACCGTTGCTTCACTTCAGGATATTCCCGCAGTAGTGTTGCGGTCAGGGTTTCAAGATCATCAAAATCAAGCACCGCGTTTTGCGCTTTCAGCTTACGATACGCTTCAGCCACATAATTGAGTGAGTTTGCCCAGGCGCGGATGAGTGGTATCGCCTGTTCATCAATAACATCCGGCGGTGGATTGACATCAAGGATATTGCTGGCATATTCACGAATGGCTTTAAGTAAGTCTTTGGCTTCTGTAAATGTCTCTGCCCCACCCCATTTCTTACCGCTTCCCCCGTTCATCTTAATACCGGCAATAGCCTGTAGTGCGTCTACATAATGTGCTTCATGCTCATCAAACAACAACTTTAGAAAACGATTGCAATCTAG
>DAOTXB010000503.1:0-19153 GCA_034435575.1 Anaerolineae bacterium | reverse complement strand
TCCAGACGGTTAAAGCCGTAATATCCACCCCTACTCTGTGCCCGTTCCACCGCTTCGCGTGCCTGTGGACTCATGCGTGAGCGGTTGAGTGGAGATCGTTGCTGTAGGGTCTGTACCAGATTGGTTGTCATGGACGGATTAAAGAACGATGCTATTGCCGCGATTGCGAAGATACTCAACAGCAATACCTGTACCTCAACCGCGACACTGCCTGAAAGAATAACGATTCCAATGAGCGCCGCTAACATGCCCAACCAGATGGTATTGCGACGATTAAAGCTCAACATAATTGCCTCGCTGAATAGTTTTGATGACAATAACAGGGGCAGTCCTTGATGAAAACTGCGCCCCTTGTATAAGTATAACCGGATTCAGGCGCTATGATGATTCTGAATTCACAATGCCCCATACTCTTCTACGTAAATTCGTGGGGTTGGTTGCGCCTGATGCTTATGATTCTGGTGCAAATGGCGCTGTATAATGAGGATTGTTAACAGGGACAATCAACCAGGGTATGATGGACGAATCAAACGATAAGCCAAGAATTGTCAATAGTGACGGCGAACTCATTGACGATGCCCTCTATGAATGGGACGGTGAGCAGTGGGTAGAAGTCGAGTATGATCCACTCCCTATCATTGATGTCGATTTAATATTCTCAGATCGCATTTCGTCACCAGAACAACATAGACGTACCGACAACATCTTGCATGTGTTGTTCGGAAAACGCATCCTTATGGTACTAATTGTGCTCTATGTGTTTGCTATCGCCGTGTTCTTGCTATATCAACTTTATGAAGACCAAACAGTGCAGGCGATATACGCTGAACAACGAGAAACACGCGCGGCACAGGTAGCCACATGGGATGCAGAAGCACAAGTGGTATCTACAGAGAACAGCAGACAACAAGCTACTATGATTGTCATTAATGAAGCACAAACAGAAGCCGCACAAACGCGACCACCACTTTGTAATACGGATTATCTTACCACTAGATTTGTCGCCTTTACTACTCAGGAATGGTTGATTGTCCAACCTGATACCAACGCAAATACCTTTTGTCGCCTCACAGATCAACGAATCAATGGGAGCATTTCACAATTTAGCCACAATGGGCAACGCCTCTACTTTTTAGATAATGGCTTGCTTACTCGCTATGATTTTGAAACAGGCGATCTTTCACAAATAATAGGCATCCCCGCAATTGATGATTATGCGATTTCCCCTGATGAAACGTTGGTTGTTTACATCGAAAACACAAACGTATATTTGAAAACTATCGATGCACAACAACCAACGAGCACAGCCCTCCGGCAACTCGATATTACAGGCGTTGTAGATATTGAATTTACGCGAGACGGCGAAAACATACTTATTGTTCAGCAATGGCTGAGTCGATACCGTATTTTGCGTATGTCGATTGCAAGCAATGAAATCGTAAATCTCTATGAACAAGCACAGCCTATTAATGCACTATCGCTAGCCCCGGATCAAAGATCAATCGCACTTATGCAGGTTGTGGACTCTGCATCAACACCAACCTATTCAATTAGTTTTATGGCGATGGTAGAAGAGAACACATTATCACCTATTACTAGTGTTGAAGACATCGCAATACCAACACCTTATTTTGTTTGGGCAGAAGATGGTGAACGCATCATATATTATGTAGATGGTGCGCTAATGATACAAGGCTTTCACAATTGGCAATCATCACGAAATTATCGTTTCCGGTTAACTAGAAACGCTACTGGCTTCGACATCTGGTATGGTGTTGAGGACGGCTAATTACACGCTAGCAAAAGCGTAAGCCCGATAGTGCATTCTGTATTGTGCGGTGGATGTGCCAAATGCCCCACCAAAATTGTGTGTGGCGCGGGTATTCGCTTCTTCTACCGTGCCGACGATCTTCACACGGTCAAGTTTACTCAGTTTATCCACAACGCGGGCATTTTGTGAGGCGAAACTCTGCCCGATTACGATGACCACTTCTAGAATATCCCCGTTAGCGAGGGTCTCTGCAATCATTTTGGGCACAGTGGAACACATGCGATCTACCTGCTGGGTGTCCATGATGCCGACGATGGGGGCGGTGCTGGTTCTGGCGTATTTTTTGAGGGCGCTGGCAATCATCCGTGCATCCACATTATCCATATAACCGACAGGCTGGGCGAAGAAAATGCGGTCTGTCAGGTGCATGGTGTGGATAGGCATATAAAAATTGACTTCCTCAAATCATTCGGACGATAACCGCAACATTACGATCAATGTAATCACAGTATCCTGTAGATGAGATGAGAAGTCAATAAAATCTGTTTAGGTCACTATAAAAATAAGCGCTTTTTACAGAAAAATTTACGTTCTTGCGCCTTTGATGCGTGTCAGCGCGAAATCCCATGCGTCCTCAACATTGGAAAAAATATAAGTATGACCATCCTGAGACATGGTGCTGATGACCCGTGCGGTTTGTACAGAGACCATATTTTCCGCCGCGACAGCCGAAAACGCAAAGCGTGGGATGGTTGACGCACGCACAAAAATCTTGCGCGCTTTGGTAGAGATAAATCGTACATCCATTGCGTCTATCACCGCGCCCACAGGGGTGGGGCAATTTGCGGCATGGTGGGCGATTTGTTCAGTAAAGCGACGCGCATCCTGTTTTTCGATACGCCCTTCTTCCTTAACAAAAAGTATACCGTCGTTAAAATACATTTGTGTGATGGGCATAGGTCTACTCCCGTTGTCTCACAATATTACGATTAATATTTATGATACATCAGGTGATGAGAAAATGCGACCAATTTTGTGACATCACACAAGTCGTCAGCTAACGGTTTATCAAGAAAAATTGGCATCATGGACGATACCTATGATAAACAACATCGCGCATTTTCTCCGAACTCAATCGCATAACTCAGGCATTCTATAGAACATTCAAGTCCAATCTGCTAGACCAATCGAACATTTATGGGATTCTTTGATTCCGCTTATGTAAATTGGCATACCGCATGAGTCCAATCACAAGGGATGGGATGATTGCGGGCGTACACTGGTATCTGTGCTTGTGTTCGCGAGATACGGACGCAGACACAATCTGTATGCAAAGACTACGCAATGGCGTTGGATATTTATGACAACCTATACACTACAACAAGTCCGCACCGTACAACGGTTCCCCGTCTATTACGGCTGGGTAATCTGGGGCTTGGGTACTTTTGGCTTAATCGCCGCATCTCCGGCGATGGGCTTCACAATTTCACTCTTTTACGATCATTTCATCGAAGATTTCGGTCTCAGCCGTACCATGGTTTCCACCTTACTGGGTCTCGGCACATTCTTCGGTGCACTCAGCCTGACATGGATCGGGCGACAGGTGGACAAAAATGGGAGCAGGCGGGTTGGCACAGTCATTACGATTGCCTACGCCCTAATCCTAATCGGATTATCGGTCTTCATCACCGGACCGTTGACACTTTTCTTCGCCTTCTATGCCCTGCGTTCAATGGGACAGGGTGGCATGTTGCTCATCAGTAACACCGCGATCAGCAAATGGTGGGAAAATCGACGAGGTTGGGTGATGAGCTTAACCTTCGTCACGCTGGCGCTTTCGCAGACCTATTATCTGCAATTGGTGCAAAGTTTGATCGATGCACACGGCTGGCGTATGACATGGATGATCCTTGGCGTGATGGTCGGCGTGACCATTGTGCCGTTATGGTATTTCTTGATGCGTGACCGCCCTGAGGATTTTGACCTTGAGCCGGATGGTGGGCACACGTTAGATGAAACCGGAGAAAGTTCAGAACCGAACCATGAGCATTTTAGCTGGACACTGAAGGAAGCACGGGGAACAGCCATCTTCTGGGCATTTTTGTCCGGGCGGGTCTTTTCCGTGATGTTAGGCAGTGGCTTGATGATCCATCAGGTTTCGATTTTCGCAGAAGTCGGGCATAGTGTTGCAGTTGTGGCGAATGTCTTCGGCTTAATCGCCATTGCCCGCGCTGGTTTCACCCTGTTTTTTGGGCGGATTATCGGGCGCTTAAAACCCGCACATGTGATCTCGCTTCAACTCATGTCGCTGGTCGTGGTGCTAATTATGGCGATGACCATGCGCGAACAATGGATGCTGTATGTCTTTGGGATTACGTTCGGTTTAGTCATTGCGCTTGCTGGTTTGTTTGATGGCACGGTCTGGGCAGATTTGTTCGGACGACGCTATCATGGCGAAATTCGTGGATTTGTGATTACGGTAACGGTGATTGGAACATCCATTGGTCCCGTAATCTATGGCTTGAGCTATGATGTTCTCGGTGGGTACACACCGGTTTTATCGGCTGGCGCGTTGGTCTTGATTATCCCGACGATTATCAGCCTGCTCGTAAAATGCCCGACCCGCGTTCCTGCTGAGGCATTAGCGCTGGACACCGCCTAACGCAAGATTGCAATATTGCTCACACCCGCACCTTGTGGTAAATAAACACCAAGCGCACCTGCGGGGAGTGGGGCTTCTAACCCAATACTGAGCGCGTTCATTTGATTGATAAATACGGTCAAACGGGATGCGCTCACATCCACCTGTATGTAAAGTTCATTTTCCGCTGGAATCATCGTTTGCAGACCCTGCATCGCGGTCAAATTCTGGCTGGAAAGTGATTCCTCAGCGTTGATTTGTGTCCGGTTCACGCGGAAGGCGCTTACGGCTGTGACCTGTGCGCCGTCGTGGAATAATTCGAGCACCACACCATTCGTATCTGTAGAGGCAGGCAGGTTGAGCAGAACATAATAGAAGCTCGGCGTGGGTGGTGTCACCGCAGATAAGCGAAAATCGGCGCGATAAGTGGCGAAGTTGGCATTTTGTGTGAGTAACCATGCCGGTGTGGTGAGCGCGACCAATGATAGACCATCTGCGCTTAATCCCCAATCCGTCGGACTACTGGCGTTCCATAATCCGGCAGACAACCCATTAGAGAAGCCTTCGTTGAACAATGGCGGTGGTGAGGGTGTGGAGTCGATAATGTCCTGTGCGGACGGTGGCGCGGTAGAAAAACCGAGCGCGACGGCGGTAGCGTTCTGGTTGAGTGCCGCCTGTGTGCCCTGATAATCCAATTCAACCTGTGTCGCCTGGCGCTCAAATGCGGATTGTGTGCCCGAAAAATCAAGCGCCGCCTGTGTGCCTTGACGCGCATTTTCCTGTGCGATTGCATTTTGCGTGGCGGCGAAGTCCCGCGCAGATTGTGTCTCGCGTCCACTTAATAATGCGCTTTCGTTATTGAGGGCGGCGCGGGTGCTCTGGTTGGAAAATTCACCAACGATATTCGCCTGCGCGGTCATGTTTACCGCAATCTGTGTTTGACCAAGTGCATCTGCTGTACCGACCAGTGAATCCTGTGTGGCGACATAGCCGACAGCGGTGCGCGTCAGATCAGCTTCTTGCTGTAATCCGATAATTTCTGGTTGATAGACCAGCACGACCACCGTTGTGACCAGTGTGAGGGAGAGCACCAACAACAACGCCCACATCAACAGATAAAATCCGCGCCGACGGTTTAACCTTTGTGCCGTCTGTGGTGGTGTGTTGCGTGGACGTGTATCGTCCTTCGTGTTTTGTTCCGGCAAGCGCAATGGTGGGCGGGACATTGTTGGTCGGGCAACCCCTTAGCTATCGGTGTTGGTATTGGTGGCGGTATCGTCGATCTTTACGGCAGAAATCTCGCCCGTATCAATCGGGTCTACGGGGGCATTATCGTCCACATCTTCCCAACTGACGATCCAGATGCATAATCCCGCCACGCCTACCGTCGCGACAATTAATGCGATCCATTGACCAGCCTCTAAGCCGACATCACGCGCTTCAATCGCTAACAGAATGACCATGCCGAGTGATAACACAATCCAGGCGGCGATGCGTGGATGCAACAGCGCCCATTTAACAGGCGGTAAGTTCCCTAATCGATCCATAATTTGTAAGTCCTCATTACGTTTTTGCACACATTCGCTAATGGTAGTCCATCGCGCGTAAAATGAAAAGGCATCGTGCGTCACACAATGCCCTTAAACTCTGATTATTGCCTGTGCTCGCGCTTAAATCGGCTTGAGCACACGGTCTTTACGCAATTTGCGCGTCAAGATTTGTAAGCCATCATGGTTAATTTCCTGCACTGCTTCTCGCCATGCGGGAATTTTGATCTCTTTGATGGTGGTCACTTCATAGCCACTTTCGACAAAGGGTTTCATCACCTTTGCGTCGGTGTCTTCCGGTAAGAAGAAGAATCCAACCTCGCTTTGTAGCGCAATAGAGGCATCTTCAATCGCACGGATGAGGGCAAAAACGACTTTGCTATGATCCGTATCCGGTGAAAGATGGAATTCATCAACACGGGTGATCAAATTTTCTACTTGAAAGCCACTAAGACCAATCGCGTTTTCACTGCCTTCTGGTGAGGCGATCAAATAACTTTTCTCACCAAACGACATCATAATATCCATACGGCTCATGTCTTTGCCGGTACGTTCGTTGATGAAGCTGGCAATTGCTTCCGCATTACCCGGCATCCCACGCTTGATGGTAATGCCACTCATATCAACGCTACCTGCCGGTGAGCTTTCTACCCCATCGTCTTGTGCAACGGGCTGGGCAGATTGTGTCGGTTGTGCTGTCGCAGTGGGCTGTGCTGTAGCGGGTTGTGGCGGCGTGGGCGCAGTACCTGGTTTCGGGATACTGTTCCACCCTGCTTGCACCTGCTTCCATGTTTCTTCAACATTCCCGTCATTTTTGATAACAACGGTTGCACTTTTTAGCTTATCCGCCTGCGGATTTTGCGCGAGGATACGCTGTTTTGCGTCCTGTTCGCTCATTTTACGTTTTGTAATCAGGCGGATATATTGGGTCTTGGGGCTTGCGTGGACAACCCAGATACCATCAACTTGCTTACCTAGGTCGCCTTCCAATAACTTAATCGCTTCGATCACCACAATCGGTTGTTTGGAGCGATTCACGAGTGTATCGATAGCGCGTCCAATAATAGGATGCGTAATCGCCTCGAGCTTTTTCATTGCCTCTGCATTACCAAACACCATGCTCCCTAATTGGGCACGGTTAATGCTCTTATCCGGGTTAAGAATAAATTGTCCGAACGCTTCGACGACGGGTTTATACGCCGGGGCGCCGGGGGACATCGCTTGATGTGCTAAACCATCTGCATCAATCGTATATGCGCCAAGGTGCTGTAACATTTGTCGTACAACACTCTTACCGACTGCAATATTCCCCGTGAGACCAATAACATATTTATTGGACCAACGACTCACGGTACACCTCCGCAATAGTGACTTAATTAGTTCGTTAAATGAATGTTACTTGCTACTGATGAACTTAAGTCAGTATAACATATAAACCCAAAAATTAACCAAAAGGTATTAAGGGTCATAACAAATCGACAAAAATGCAACACTCTGAATGGAGGATTACGAACATGAGGAGAAGTAAATACAAAAGCCGATACGCTTCATGAATATCGGCTTTTTAGGGAGATGAATGTTACATAACGCAGGACGCTATGAGATTATACTGTTTCGGGTTGCTGGGCTGGAACGGCTTCAACATCCAGTGTAATGGTGAGGTCTTTGCCTACCAAGAAACCTCCGGCTTCTAGTGCCTGGTTCCATGTCAAACCCCAGTCCTCGCGGTTGATCTTGGTGCTGGCATTAAAGCCTGCGGTCTCAGTACCGGTGAAGGGGTTCTTCATCACACCAATCAGTTCTGCTTTCAGGGTTACTGGTTTGGTCACATCGCGAATGGTCAAATCACCGTTAATGTCAGCCGTGTTTTCGCCAGTGCTGGTGACGCTGGTGCTCTTGAAGGTAATTGTCGGGTGATTTTCCACATCGAGGAAATCCGGGCTACGCAGATGACCGTCACGATCCGCAACACCTGTCCAGATGCTGGCTGTGTTGATGATTGCTTCTACGGAAGATGCCTCTACGTTTTCCGGGTCGTAGTTAATTGTGCCGCTGATGTCTTTAAAACCGCCACGCACGGTGGTAATCATCATGTGACGTACAGAGAAATCAGCGTTTGAATGTGTGGGGTCAAATGTCCATGTTGCCATTAGTTAGCTCCTTGTGTTTACTATAAAGTGGACGGCAGTCCGTTTTTCTTTCAAACACAACAATACAGCATTATGAGACGAATTGCCATTAGAAAAAGATAAGAAACGGACGAGTGTCCGTTTCCATTTTGTAACGTAAGATTTGGTGACTTTATGTGTTCTTCAGGGGGGATTATGATCTTGTGACTGACGAATTCGCCATCATCGATTGTTGAATAACCCGCCAACAATGGTGCTCGCGCCATAATTCTGATTAAAGTGGTCTGCAAAGGTTAGACAGAGGCTGTTATCGGTAGCGACGAAGATAAAGCTAATCGTCTCTTGCTCATCTGTGTTGAAATTGCCATAACCATAACAGGGGTCAATCTGAAGACTCTGTTGGGTAAACCCTTGATCACACCCACCGAGCGATTCTGCCCGTTCGGGGTTCACGATCAGCAATAATCCGGCGGCGGGTGGGGTGTCGCTTCCCTCTACAGGTGAGAAGTTCGAGGCATACAAACGCGCATCGAACACACCTTCTTCTCGATAGCAATTAACATAAGTTTCAAATTTGTCGATATTACTCGCAACCGCATCAAACCCGCGCCAATCCGCGACAGTACGCACGGCTTCTGTTACGGCATTAACCAAAACATTGGTGCGATTATACCCTTCCGGTTCGGGGAAGAAGTCGCCGATGTCGCCTGCGGGTAAAATTGTATTCGTTAGCAAACCGCCGAAGATAATACCAATTGTGATCACAATAACGGCAATAATCATGCCGATTCCGGTCAAAATTGCCCGTGCGCGAATCTTCTCTAACAGGGTTTTCTTTTTTTCAGGCGGGCTTTCAGGTGTTTCTGTTTCTGGTACCTGTGGATTTTCGTTTTCGGTCATACGAAATTTCTCTCTCCGTTCGCAGTCCGTTAGATATTTAGGCTATTATTGTACATGATCGTCAAAAACTGGAGGTTATGATGACCAAAATTAGCGATTTTCACCACCCATACCCGCCGTTAGGCTTTGATGTGGGCGAGGTGTTTCCCGATATTGTCTTACCTGCCATCGACACTGGCGAACCGCTTTCGCTGAAGACCTTACGCGGGAAGAAAGTTTTATTGCACATTTTTGCCTCATGGTGAGCGGGTTGTCGTCGTCATGTGCCCGTGTGGCACAATGCAACCGAACAATTGCGCGCAGAGGGACATCTGGTTGAATTTGGCATCGCGCTGGAACAACACCCTGACCGGACCTGTCTATTTATGCAATGGCAACAGATGGATTGGCGGATTATGGTTGATCCGTTCAATCGCTTTGATTTACCGCTTGTCCCTGTGTCGATCATTCTGGATGAACACGGTGTTATTCGCCTGATTCAACCGCTGGTGGACAAATTACCGGAGATCACTACTGAGATCATACTGCGCGAATATCCCGCACCGGATTCCGCGCCGGACACAACATCGGTGATCGATCTGGACGAACTCAAAGCACGGGCAGATCGTGATCAGACCGCAGATGCATGGCGTGATTATGCCGTTGGTTTGACGCTGTGGGGCGGTGAATCCGCGCTAGATCAAGCAATTGTGATTATTGAAGATATGCTAAAACGTGAGGCGGACTCACCCGATGGGCGCACCCATTTTTATGCTGGCGTGATTTATCGTAAACGGTTGGATTCCCCGCATCGTCACGCAGATGATTTTAAGCAGGCGGTTCATTATTGGACGCGTGCGCTGGAGATTGACCCGAATAATTATGTGCGTCGTCGCCGTTTACAACAATATGGACCGCGATTAGATAAACCGTACCCGTTTTATGATTGGGTGACACAAGCCCGCGAGACGATTATGGAACGGGGCGAAACACCTGTGCCCTTGGTGGTCGAACCCGGTGGGGCAGAATTTGCCACGCCAACAAAATCGTTTGCTAGCGCCACACACGCGACCCATCCTGATCCTGAGTATCGCATCTGGCAGGACGAGAATAATTATGTACAGCCGGAAATCACGACTGTGCCCCAAACGGTCAATGCGGGTGATTCGATGCGCGTACACATCACATTGCGTCCCAATCTTTCGCTGAAAACCCACTGGAATAATGAGGCGGATGACAGTGTGTTATGGGTGAATGTGCCCGACGGGTGGGCGGTTGATCGCCAGAAATTGAGCGTGTCCAATCCACCGGATGATGTGAGTATTGAGGCGCGACATTTTGAATTCGAGATACGCCTTCCTGATGATGCGCCGCCTGAAGTTACATCCCTGCATACAGATGCCTACTATTATGTATGTGAGGATGTGAACGGGGTATGTTTATATCGTCGGCAAGAGATCACAATACCAATCACTGTGGGCGATGGCGGGCAACGCCTGCGCGATGGCGGGTAGAAATCGTTTATATCTTCAGCATAAGTGAAGGGATTTTTTCGTATGGTGCGATCTTATGAGTCTGGACTAACTATTGAGGCGGACACGTTCGTTGATCTACAAACACATACACATCTCAGCGATGGTGATTGGATACCGGAAGCGCTTATCGACCATTTTGTGCAGGAGAGCTTTGCAACAGCCGCCATCACGGATCATGATCGTGTAGATACAATGGTGACCATTCAAAAAATCGCCCATGAACGTGGGTTTCCGTTATTAGTCGCGGCAGAAATGACGACACGCTGGCGGAACAGCCTCGTGGATATTTTGTGTTTTGGTTTTGAGGCTAATCCGGCACCATTACAGCAACTATGCGATGCCATCCAACAAAATCAGGCAGAAACTTGCACCACGGTTTATAAGAACCTTGTTAACGGTGGGCATCTTCCACAACATAATGAGGCGGAGTTGACATCCATTACCACTGCAACCACCTCCAAACAACCGCATTTACTCTTTGATCTGTTTGAGAGGCATAATCCTGCGCTTGAAGACCCGTTCAGCATAATGCAAAAAGCCGGGCATAAATTGTGTACCAACCCGACACTTGCTGTCGTTGAGGCTGTGCATGAGGCGGGTGGTGTCGCGTTGATTGCTCATCCGGGTAGGACTGATGGCTTTGCCACATTTGATTCGCAATTACTTGACCAATTTCGTGCAGAAATTCCTATTGATGGCATCGAAGTCTATTATCCACGCCATAGCGCTGAACAAGTTGCCCTGTACAAGCAGTACGCTAATGAACACGATTGGCTAATCAGCGCAGGTTCTGACTCACATGCATCGGATAAACCACCCATCAAGTATCAGGCGAGCTTGTGTAAGCGATTGCTCCAACGGCTTGACTTCGTTGTATCGTCGTGATGTTATTCACACCCATGAAATACAATAGTCACCGTGTAATGATCCTCCCGTCATATCCTGCTTGGATGTGGCTCAGGTTTGAATTTGACAGTGTTTCGTCGCTTGATCCATAATAAAAAAAACTTGAAGGAATATTTTATGGCATTTGCACCTGATAAGACTGTATCAGACATCGTGACTGACTTTCTTGGTTCTGCCCCAACACTAGAAGAAATTGTCGCGTATCGCTTACCTGATGAATTACAGATACGCGCACATGGATTGCTAGACAAAAATCGGCTTGGAAAACTTTCTGAAGCAGAACAACAGGAAATAGAGGAATTTCGTCAAATTGACCATCTCATGACACTGGTTAAGGCAAAGGCTCGCCTCAAGCTTCAGGATAAGGGATGAGTAGAACCCATATTAGTGTAACGCTTCGCCGACAAATAATAGATCGTGCGAAACAATGCTGTGAATACTGTCGCATTGGTATGAATGATGGTGCTATTGATTTTGCTATTGATCACATTATTGCGGAAAAACACGGTGGAAAAACGTTAGAAAGTAACCTTTGTTTAAGTTGCTTTTGGTGCAATAGTTATAAAGGCAGTGATATTAGTTCTGTGGATTGGGCATTTGATGAATCAATTGTTCCATTATTCAATCCAAGGAAGCAAAACTGGCATGATCATTTCAGAATAGATGGCACACGCATCATATCGCTTTCACCTGAAGGGCGTGTTACTGTTTTTCTATTGAGGTTAAATGCAGTTGAACGCATAAAGGAGCGAAAACTCTTAATTCAGCTGAAGCTTTATCCATGTGACAAAAAGTGATGAAACCTGTATTTTCTGTGTACGATTTCTCGAATATTCTTCACATCTTCGCATAGCCTTTTAGTCCCATTTCCCCGTAGCATTTGTAAAATCTATCGACCAATTTACAGTTCTATAACACCATACGGCAAGTTTTATTACATCTCCGCGATAGTGTGTAAACATTCAATATTGAATTTTGCATGGGCTAATTAAACAAGGAGATGCACAATGTTGCACCAACGTAAATTCGCTTTTCTGATTGGTATTTTGAGCACACTACTTATATTGAGTGTGGCCGGGGTCGCCAACGCACAACCGGGTGATGGTGGCAATAACGGACCACGTGGTGGGGGCGGACAACATCATCCACCGCCACCGAGGGGTAACGGCAACAGCACCAATGATGACAATACCACAACCACAAATACATCTAACACAACGACTGTTACAGAAACGATTGTCAGCGATGTTCCGTCCAATGTGGTTGTGCAATGGAACCAGGTCGCACTGGCGGCAGTTCGTCGTGGCGCACCACGCCCCACTGTAATCTCACGAGCGTTATATATGGTACACAGTGCCATCTATGACGCATGGACGATGTATGATAGCGTTGCCACACCCACTGTGTTGGACACATCCTTGCGCCAGCCGATTGAAGCACATACGCTCACCAACAAGGTAGAAGCCGTAAGTCAAGCGGCATATCAGATGCTACTCGTCCTGTTCCCGCAATATGAAGCCGATACCGGTGCATTCACCAACTTACTGACACAACTTGGCTATGCACCCTATCAATCCGCAAGCGATGCTAGTCCAGCGACACAAATCGGTTATCTGGCATCACAGGCGGTGTTTACACAACGTCTCTCGGATGGTGCGAATATGATGAATGACTACGCCGAGATAACGTCAGCCATGTATCCGACTCTATATGTAGCTGTCAACAGCGCAGACCCAACTGCCGACAACAGCGCGGGTAACGTTGCCTTCAATGCTAATCACTGGCAACCGCTTCGTGTACCAACAGGTGCGATGAGAGACGAAAATGGTCAGCCGATTGCAGTCATCTCAGACGCGCATTCATATCGTGATCAGAACTTTTTAAGCCCGCACTGGGGAAGTGTTGTACCGTTCGCGCTCACCCGTGGCGATCAATTTCGCCCACAGGATCCCCCAATGGTTGGCTCAGATGCCCCTTATACTGACGGTCTGGGACTAACCATGACCAATAATGAGGCTTACTGGCAACAGATGAATCAGGTCATCACCATCAGCGCCAATTTGACTGATGAGCAAAAGGTTATGGCAGAATATTGGGCGGATGGTCCCCGTTCAGAGACTCCGCCCGGACATTGGAACGCTCTAGCACACGGCATCAGTCTGCGTGATGGGCATACGCTTGATGAAGATGTGCAAATGTTCTTCGCACTAAACGGCGCGTTGTTCGATGCGGGTATCTCCGCCTGGGATGCCAAGCGAGTCTATGATTATGTGCGCCCTGCATCTGCGATCCGTCACTTCTACGCGGGTACGGAAATCCTCGCATGGGGTGGACCTGATCAAGGCACACAGACGATCATGGGCGAAGAATGGCTTCCTTATCAGGCGACAACTTTTGTCACGCCACCGTTCGCGGAATATGTCTCCGGTCATAGCACCTTTAGTGCCGCCGCCGCAGAAGTGCTGACTCAGTTCACGGGTAGTAATCAGTTTTATGATGGTGTAACTGTGTTGGATGAAGACTTTAATAATGACGGGATTTACGATATGTTGGGGCAGTATATTGCTCCGGCTGGCGGAAATCACTTTGAAAATGGTCCGATGACGAGTGTTGTTTTGCAATGGGAGACTTTTCAGGAAGCCGCCACAGAAGCTGGATTATCTCGTCTGTATGGCGGCATTCACTTTCAAGATGGCGATCTCTTTGGACGTGAACTTGGCTTGCGTGTGGGCATCACTGCCTTCGAGACTGCTTCCGCTTACTGGAATGGTACGGTTGATCGTCTGGTAGATATAGGTTAATCGCTAGCACAATGATTATTTTAGGGGATGCCCACACGGGTGTCCCTTTTTTGTAGCGTATGGTTATGATAATCTGTCAATATCATCGCACGCTAACAACACCGCATTTACACATTCGGGGTAAAATCCCTGATAGAAGCGTAAGCCTACTTACCGAGGAGATGAATCATGTCTTATCAACACAAATTCGGTCTTATGATCGTGATGGGGATAGGGATGATTATGACGCTGACCGCGTGTAACTTAAACGCACCGGATGACGCAAGTGATGAGGATAGCAACACGGATACCGCCATCGCAACCGCTACACCGACAATCAGCGAACCGTCAGGCAATCGCCCGGATATTTTTGATGATAACAATAGCACGGGCAACATCACGGATACGGACAATGAAGCGTGCCAACCGCGCCTTGATTGGTCGGTGTATACCGTACAGCCGGGGGATACGCTCACCAGCATTGCAGAGCGGTCTGGTACCACGATTGAGGACTTGGTGGCGGGAAATTGCCTTGATGATGCAAATCTTATTGATCGCGGGCAAGAGTTACGCGTGCCCCGTTTACCCTCTGCGAATGTGGGTACAGGGGGAACCGGCGCGGTGCAATCATCGTGTGCTATAGTTGCCGATTTCGGCGGATACGACCCTACGAATGCGCCTATTGTCGCCTCTGCACAACCGATTAGCGCCGGATGCTATGCGGTGCAAGCTGGAACGACTATTACCGTCAGTTGGGATGGCGCTCCAGCAAATTGGATATCGGCGACATTTTATCGCAATAACAGCACGCTATCACGTGCAGATGTGATCGGCACAGATACCAATCCAGCAGACGGTCTAGCCGTGACTTTCACCGTCAATGCCCAGATGCCTGCGTCTGCTTTTTACGTCTCGGCAAATAGTGCCGCACAGGGTAGCGAGGTCTTTAGTTCTGCGATTGTGGTCTACGTCGCACAATAAGGCGCTATTTTTGTGCATCGTATTCACTGCGTAAAATGCCATAGAGCGCTAAGTCTCTGAACATTTCCCATCGCCAATACTGTTGACGTTGGGTGCCTTCATGGGTCATGCCGATCTTTTGCATCACGCGCCCACTAGCAGGATTATCAGTGAAGTGGCTAGCATGGATTTTGTTTAAGTCGAGTGCTTCAAAGCCGAAGCGCAATACTTCACCGGCGGCTTCAGTCACATAGCCTTTACCCCAATACGGCACACCTACCCAATAGCCTAGATCCGCTGTTTTATGCGTGGGATTGCAACGAAGCCCAATATTACCGATCAATGTCCCTATTTCTTTCAAGATAATGCCAAAGGTATAATCGCCACCTGTACCGGGAGTATCAGCGACACGCGCAATGTACTCTTCTGCCATACCATCCTCATAAGGGTGGGGCATCGTGAGCGTTCCTTTTGCGACTTCTTCATGTCCGGCGAGCTGTTGAATATGCGGCGCATCTTTCATTTCCGGTTTTCTCAAGATGAGGCGCTCGGACTCTAATCGAGGGTTTTGTGGGTTCGGCGTTTCCTGTGGCATTGCTCAATCATCTCCTATCATGATTTTAATGGATCAATCACACAATTTGACCTTTTGTGACCCATAATGAAACATTATAAAGTAGAATGTACAATTTGTCATCATAGGAATAAATTATGGAAAGGATTTACAAACAAGCAGATATATGGGACGGCTTATACGCCACTTTGCCCGCGCAGGGCGAACACACCAAGTAAGGTGATAAGCCACACGGCATAACCGGCGGCGATGCTGGGCACTAATCCCCAACCAGCGCGTGTCGCCTGCCATGTGACCACCATGAAAAAGAGTGTCGGCACGATGTTTAGCAGGAGTGATTCACTGAATTCCGCGAGGGCTTGTTGACTGTTGTCTTCACCAGCATAGATGATCCACATACCCAGTGGAATATTGATCGGCATAACCGCGACAATTGCCGCGAAGGTGCGCGAATAATTGCGTAAGATGGCAATGGCGATGATGATAGCGATAGACACAATAACCGGCAGAATCCGGTTCCAATCAATCGTCATGTGGGCGCTTTCTATTCAGCAGGTAGCAAACAATCAAGCAGAGTATTCAACCCATTGACGATACGCTCACGGTCATAACCGAGGCTTCGCCGCTGAAAACGTAGTGTGTTGACATCGAGCATGGTGTAGATGGCATCGGTGAGGTAATCGATGTCTCCGGTGACATTTAACTGACGGAGCATCCCACGAATGGTCTGTCGCCACCATAAATGTGCAGGGAGTTCTAACGAAAGGTCTGGGCTTGTATCCAATCCGGCAAAGAGCAAATCTTCGTTGCGGAAAACAAACAACGTAACACGATCCACAAACCAGCGTAGTGTCGCTCGCAGGTCAGTAGTTTCGCGCATGTTTTGCAGGGTCGTCGCTTGCAGATCGCGCATGTCTTGATCAAGCAATGCCTGGCACACGTCGTTCTTATTGTTGAAATGTCGATAAAGCGTACCCTTACCCACACCTGCTGATTGCGCGATCTGTGTCATGGTCACATTATCCACGCCTTCATGCTCAAATAGCGTTTGAGCGGTTTCGAGCAACACCTCACGATTTTTGACTGCATCAGCACGGGTTGGTTTGGGGTCAGGCGTTAATAAATCTAAGTTGTCCATTACTGGCTCTATTGTCCGCGATTTTCGTATGGTATAGGTCTATTATACACAAATCACCGGTCATCGGAGTCAGAACGATATTCGATGTGCTTGCGGTGACGGTAGATAATGACAATACCCGCCGATTATAGCAACAGGCGGGTTTCATCGGCTGAAGTATTGACCCCGAATTATCTCAAAATGGGTGAGCATGATTATGTTATTGCGTGGATGATGCTGTTCTTGTATATGGGGTCTTGTGCTTATCCGATACCGCCACCATCAACCGTAATCGCCTGTCCGGTGATAAAACTTGAGGCTTGCGAGCATAGAAATAGCACAGTTTCTGCAACTTCTTCAGGTTGACCGGCGCGGTTCATGGCATTATTAACCGTGTCTGGCATATCATTTTCATCGATATTTGCCGGACAAACTGCGTTCACACGGATGTTGGCTGGAGCAAGTTCCCGTGCCGCTTGTCGCGTCATCGCAATAATGGCGGCTTTCGTGGCGATATAGCTCGCGCCACCATCAGCCAATGTGCCTGCTTGCCCCAGAGTGGATGCAATATTGACGATCACACCACCACCTTCGTCGGTCATCACACGCCCGATAAGCTGATTGCAGAAGAACGTACCAGTCAGATTAACATCAAGCTGACGGCGCCAGTCCCATTCATCAATTTTGCTAAAAGGAATCGGCTTATACACGCCCACCGCATTGACAAGAATGTGAATGCGTCCGAAAGCGTCGCGTGTGCGTTCAATGAGGTTGGAGACTTGAAAACGATTGGCAATATCACCCTGAATCCCGACAGCTTGCATCCCTGCATCGGTAATGCCCTGTGTGACAGTATCCACACGGTCAGGGTTGAGGTCATTCACTGCAACAGACGCACCGGCTCCGGCGAGGGCGAAAGCGATTGCTCGTCCAATCCCCGCGCCTGCACCCGTGACGATGGCGTTTTGCCCTGAAAAGTCGAACTGGAAGTTCGTCACAGAGTCATCAGCCAGTCGCGTAAAGTTTGTTTGGCACCAAAGTGAAATGGACCATTCTCGCCTTGATTCACGTTCAGGAAGCGGTTGGCATTACGGGCAACATAATAGGACGAGTTGTAGTCATATGCCGTTTGATGTATGGCGATTGCATCACGCGCATATGCCTTCCAGTCGTTCCAGTCGGAGTCGCCCTGCATAATATGAAGGTGTGTGTCGATGGTGGTAATAGCTTCCGGTTCAATCATACTACCCACGAGAATCACCGACGCGGGGCGGTTGATTTGGGAAAATGATTCATAAGCATCGACTAATAGCCGTGTACCGTCGCCCTGTGCGATAATTATGACCCGATTCGGGTCGATGCGGGGTTGCTCAACGGCGGTTTCGTATGCCAAAACAGCGTCCATCGTCGCAGAACCACGCCCACCCGCGCCACTACGACCTGTGCCACGTTTGTCCCAACGGAAAACAGCATAACCGGTGTCTAGCGCAATATCGGCATAATGCCACGACATATCTAAGGTGTTGCATCCCGCGTGTGGTAAAACCACCACTAATGGAATACTAGATGTTAATGACTCTGTTCTGGGGTAATCAAGCTGACCAGTGAGACGCACACCATCACCGGCAAAGGCGATTTCGCGTACGGCTTCGGTCGGTTGAGTACTCTCCAAAACGACGTAGTTTGATGCCATTTTTGCACCTCAACTCTGCGTTAAATATGGAAAGTACAAATAACAATAGTTAAAAAAAGATAGTGCTACTTTATCAATTATTCAAACGTGGTTAATGCTTTGGCGTTGATGTACACAGATTATGGCATATTTTTACAGGTTTTGGAAAGTTCTATTTGTCATATTTGTCAGAACCTTAATGCTTTTTTTACGGTTGTTGATTTCTGTTACGAAATTACAACTAAGATTATATATGTAAAGGATTTCAATTATTAGTGAAGTTACTTTCAGTCACGGTGAATACTTGTTGTAACATTTTACATCTCAATTATTCCATCGTACTTTACACAAAAACGCTGTAAAGTTTTACGCGGAATGTCATGTATTTGATGTTGTTTTGGGCTTAATTGGGCGTTTAGTGGGTTTTACTGGTAGCGGTTGAACAAATTCTCCATCTGCTCCAACGATCATATCTGTTGGGTATGTGCTAAGGTTTGCTTCACGTGTGCGGTTGATGCGAGTCATTCGAATTTGCCAGATGATGAATTGCACAGTGACAGTCATGGAAACACTGGATCCTAATGCATATATGGCATAAAACGTCTCTATTCGTGGAATATCATAGTCAGTATAAAAAATCGC
>DAOTXB010000502.1:0-6709 GCA_034435575.1 Anaerolineae bacterium | reverse complement strand
AGGGTTCCGACTCAGAAAATCCTGCGTTAACGCTGTCGTCCCATTGCATAGGTGTGCGTGCAGGATCGCGGTTGTGTCCAGCCACATTCAAGCCGCGCACATCCCGCACTTTATCAGGTGGGATGTCAACGTTCTGCATACCGATTTCATCACCGTAATAAATGAAGGCTGTTCCGCGTAAAGTTAACAGTAACATCGCGGCGAGTCGAATATACTCAGCACCGGTGCGCGTGGCAACGCGGGCGACATCGTGGTTTCCCAAAACATAATTAGGGAACCCGAAGCTCGGCACTGTGTCTTCGCAGTCATCAATGAACGCCCGTAATGTGGGCATGTGCCAATTCAAAAGAATCAACCAGAAGTTGAAGGGTAAATGAACTTCATCACTCTTCCCGTAGAAAGCACGTATATCTGAAGATGGGGCATAGTAATGGATTTCACCAATAAGCACGCACTCATGATAAGCATCCACAATCTGACGGAATTCACGCACCAATTCATGTACGTCTGGCTGATAACCGCTGTATTTATGGATAAGTGCATCATAAGGATTATCTGTCTCAGCATTGTAATCAGGATTTGGTGGGTCGTCCCTTAACAACGCATCTTTGATGAGTTGATGAATTACATCAACTCTAAAACCGTCTACGCCACGATCTAGCCAGAAGCGCATGACATCACACATGGCAACGACCACTTCTGGATTGCGCCAGTTTAATTCTGGCTGTCCAACAGCAAACGTATGCATATAGTATTGTTCGGTTTTCTTATCCCATTCCCATGCTGAACCACCGAATTCACTGCGCCAGTTATTAGGCGGGCTACCATCAGGTTTCGCATCTTCCCAAATATACCAGTTACGCCTGGGGTTATCCCGTGATGAACGAGATTCAAGAAACCAGGCGTGTTGATCTGATGTATGGTTGGGGACAAAATCTAATATCACACGAATGTTATGGGCATGAGCAGACTTCACAAGTTCATCAAAGTCATCGAGCGTGCCAAACAAAGGATCAACCGCAATATGATTAGCAACATCATAGCCAAAATCAACCATTGGCGAACAAAAAATTGGCGATAACCAGATAGCATCAACGCCAAGCCAGCTCAAGTAATCTAAGCGCTGAATAATCCCTGATAAATCACCAACGCCGTCCTGATTGCTATCTTGAAAGCTACGCGGGTATATCTGATAAATAACGCCACCATAATACCAAGGTTGTTTTTGCATGTTCCCGCGCTCCTAGGCATTGAATTCAAGATTGAGTCGGAAGAATTCGTTCGGATTATGGAAAAACCAATCCGCCGCAATCCTTTGAGCATCTGCTTCGGTCAACCACCCCATTTCGATTAAATCAGTGAAGGCGGCGGCAATGGCTTCGTGTGCAATCTTCAAACTGGCAATACTGAATTCTGGATGATCCTGAAAATCGCCGCCAAAAGCATGGACTTTAGAGTGTGGTGCAGTGACAATGACACGTTTAATCATCTCCACCGCTTTTAAGGGATCAATGATGTATAACCAGCATAAATCAAGGCGAACGTTAGGGTAGTTCTTGGTCAGGAACAGGATGTCATCATCATAGGGCCAATTGCCATGGAATAAATCAAAGCGTACTTCTTGATGTAGTTCCAACACACTGGCGAATAACTGTGCATTAGCCCGATCTACCCGATTATATGTGCCCGCCATGTGACCGGTGTGAATCTGTACTGGCATATCCAGTTCACGGGCAAAGCGCATGTACTGATGAAAGAGAAAATCATCAAGTGGTTTAGAATCGGGCCAACCGAAAACGGTACGAGGGTCTGCCATTAAACGGTTGAAGATGCGTTCAGCATCACAGCGCGGTACAACATCATAATGCAAGGTGCGGTTGTATGCACATTGATCTTTAATGCCGATTGCACCGCGCGACTGGGCATGTTGCAGAACTATGAAGACAGATTCCAGAAATTCATCCAGAGAGGTGATATGCTTATCTGCCCACGCACCAATGCGCTGTACGCCTACCCAATCTTTAGCGTCTGTATCATGATGACTGAGCGTATGGAAGAGGGGTAGGGGGATGAAGGTGCGCCATCGTTCCGGGAAGGTCTGCGTACCGTTGAGGTATGCGCTAAAGTCTCCCGGCTTCCACCCCAAGGCATCTGCCAGAATAACGCGAACATTGGCATTATCAAAGTGCGCCCAATAGGATGCCTGATTGCGCTGCGATAATTGTTCTCCCACACGTGCCAGCCCCGCCAGCGTCATTTCATTCACACCGTATACATCGCGCATCACCAATTTGGTGACACGCGCATAAGCAGTGAATTCTGTTTTCATCCAGAGTGGTTCAAATATGTCCCATTTTTTCTCTGTCGGGACTTCAGGATCGCGCAGTAAGGCAATTGTTTGGGGATGAGCGCCCGCTGATGCCAGATCATGCCAGAAATAATCGCCTAATAAAGCAGAAATAGGCTCGAGTGAAGACATCATATGGGCGGGCCCAACCATATGTTCATGGCAATCAATCACGGGTAATGCCGTAATATACGCCAGCAGGTTATCAAACACAGCTGAAGGTTGGTGTAACATTAAAAGTCTCCTTTTTAATAAAAAGTAATATTGCATTCATATGCAATAATGTTGCAGAAATAGCGATGACATGTGTTTAGATCATGAAGCGCTCGTATGTCCCTTGACATGGATTGCCCCATATCGCCCATAGTTCACCGGATGCTGGCGACATAATGACGGCGGCACCTGATTCGACGTTATGTGGATTGGCAGCGCCAGTATGCACACAGATGCCAATTTCTGCCCCATGATCTCTCGTAAGCGCCATTAAATCATCCAATGTGATATCGTCATCGCCTAGCAGTTTATTAGCTCGCTCATAACGGGCGTGGGTGCTGGTTTCAAAATAGGTGTCAGGTAAAGATTCTACAGCGCGGGTATGGGATATAAGGCAGTGATTGGTGTGGACGTAGCTGCCATTTTTTACCCATTCGAGGTGGTGTTGGGTTGCCATCGCTTCAATGTTGACACACTGACCAGTTGCATCCGCTAGATAATAATTGTGCCCTCCTGCGAGTGGTGCATTGACAATACAGTCAATTGCATCCGCGAGATTATCCTGCGCAAGTACCTTACGTACCAGAAATGTCCACGTTACACCAATTTTCCCATCATTGGCACACAGGTTGGTAATACCAATTGACAAGCCCGCTTCATTCATGCCAATCATTGCCACACAACCCGTTACCGTCATTGTCGTATAGCGTGGACTATTATCAGGTTGTGCGTGCAACATGCAAATGTACGGTGTTGCTTCCTGATTCATATCCCATGTTTGCCCGATGTACGGGGTATGGTTGGCTGTAGCTTCAGCGCTGACGATAAATGCCGTGCAATTATCAAGCGCGACATTGCCCGATATATCTATAGATTTATCTAAGGATTTAACCACATCCAACATATCGGTGAAACCGTTGAGGATGAGAATCTCTTCGATACTCAAGTTACTGGCATAAGCGATACCGCGTAATTCTTCCATTGCATCCGGATAATAGCGTACATGGTAAGGTATGCAAGCCGCTGTAATTGCCATAACCTTGTCACGGGTTAATCCATGACCGACAAAGTCACTGTCGGTACAAAATGCAAGTCGTTGTGTTGCAAATGCGCGAATATCACTGGCGAAGTGCTCACCATGTGCAAGCCCCATCGTATAAGGATCACCTGAGACATCAAGTGTTCGTAATTTGCGTGATTGAATCATGACATTATTCTTCCTGAATATACAAACAATATTTTACTGCCCACTGAGCGCCCCAGCCGAAATCCCCTTGATAAACTGCCGTTGGAAGGTGACATAGATGATGATGATCGGTATAAAACTAATAGTGGCACCTGCCATCAACAAAGGAATATCATTACTGTAACGCCCAATAAAGAAGCGCAGTCCTGCGGGCAAAGTCCTCATCGAATCCTGTTGAATCAGGAACGAGGGCAGAATAAACTGATTCCAACTCCACATGAAATTGAAGATTAACAAAGATAATAACGCTGGTTTTGTCAGTGGTGTTACAATATAGGCTAACATCTGCATCCGGTTGCAACCATCAACGCGGGAGGCATCCAGTATTTCATCCGGTATTTCTTGTATAAAACTTCGCAATAGCAAAATACCAAAGGGTAAGCCCGTCGCAATTTGAGGCAAAATTAACGCCCATAGTGTACTTAATAACTTTAACTCTAACATCTGATAGAAGATGGGAATCACCAAAACGCTGAGAGGTATAGTTAACCCCACCAAAAAGTAGACAAATAACAGGCGCTTACCCCGAAAAGGCATGATCGAAAAGGCATAAGCCGCCAGTAAAGATAAAAACAGAACACCAACAACGACAGCGGACGAGACAATCACACTATTCATGAAATAGTTCTCAAAATGACCTTCCTCCCACGCTCTAGGATAGTTCTCCCATTGAAGCTCTATTGGTAAACCCAACGGGTCAGCAGTCACTTCTATGCCCGTTTTCAAGGATGTAGAGATCACCCACAGCAATGGAACGATAGAAGCTAGTGATATGACAAATGCGAGAAGCGTAAAACTCAATGGTTTTAGCGATTTCAACATGATTGCCGGTCTTTGATTAATCATTGTGCCTGTTCTCTCAATCATGCTGTTGCCCCAAATTTGCGGATTCTCAGGAAAACGAGTGAAAGTGTCAGCAGGATTGCACTAAAGACAACGGCAATCGTAGCCCCATAACCAACTTTCTGGAAGAAAAACGCATTGTTAATCATGTAAAGTGTTGTAACTGTCGTAGAACGTCCGGGACCACCATTCGTCATAATAAAAACTAAATCAAAGACCTGGAATGCAGATATAGCGGTCACCAATACAGCCGTTGTAATAGAACCACGCATAAAAGGTATTAACACAAAGCGTAGTTGTTGCCATAAGTTAGCGCCATTTACCTTAGCCGCATCAAAATAAACTTCATCTATACCAGAAAGCCCGGCAATGAAGATAACCATTGTGAAGCCGTAATGTACCCAACTCCAGGCGACGAACAAGGCCAGCAAAGCAAAATCCTGGCTTCCTAGAAAACCTGTACGCGGTATCAGAACACTTAAGCCGATACCGTTAAGCATCGTGTTTAGAGCGCCATAAGATGGATTGTAAATCCAACCCCAAATGATAGCTACAATGACTGATGAGAGTACCTGTGGCATGAAGTAAAGGGTGCGGAAGATGATCTTACCCTTCATCTGTGTGCGTACAAGCAGTATTGCAATCAATAACCCCGCAGTTACAGGGATTATCATCGCGCCAACTACCCATATAATATTATGCTTTAGAGCCAGCCAGAAAATATCATCCTGAAATAATTGTTCGTAGTTATTGAATCCCACATACCGCTGGGTGCCTAGTCCATCCCATCCTAAAAAGCTAAAGCGGACTAGCTCTAACATGGGGTATATGTAGAATACCGAGTATATGACAAGCGCAGGTAAGATGAATAAAAATGCGGCAAGATCAATACCCGGGTATCTTCTTTGTTCTCGATGTTCCATATCAGCATCTCCCCGCAATATAAGTAACTCGTAACCAATGAAGGGTAGGATGAGGCGCTAGTTGTAGCACGTTCATCACCACCCTTTTTGAGAACAATCGTTACACTATCTAATCTTCTTCTGCCGCTATTTCTGCTTGTTCCACATAAACACTCTGGATATTTTCCATTGCTTCTTGTGCGGTAACCGAACCTCCGCACAGTTCCTGCAACTGAGCAAAGATGGTGCTACCAAGTTCGGCGTTAACAACCCCCATGTAGTAACCGGGGCCGCGCATCTGCAAGGCTTGATACATTTCACCCTGCAAAGTAGTCTGTGGTTCGGGCAGATCATCAAATTGATAGGTGACTAGCATCCCCTCAGAGAAAAAGCTGCTCATGTTTTCTTCACTCAACAAGTAATCGATGAGTTCAATCCCCCATTCAGGATGATTAGCATAGACGGTTAAGGTCAGATTATTTGCAGGCGCTTGTCCACCAGCATTCCAGGGCAAGTTAGTATTCATAGGTGGTGTAGCAAAGAATCCCACCTCAAAATCTGCCTGTTCAAAGTTAACCGCCGCCCAGCTACCACCAATGTTCATGACAACCTCACGGTTGATAAACAAATCATTAGCTTCTTGATAACTTGTACCGAGTGCGCCCTCGTTGAAGAACCCTGAATCACACCAGGAGCCAAAACGCTCTGCCGATTCAACAATTCTAGGGTCTGTATAACTCACATCGAGATTGAGTTGCTCTAGTTCAGCAAATAACTCTAAGTCAGCATTGGTATGAGAAAGTTGTGACCACACATGTTCGAGGGGCCAACCCGTCCGTCCACCAACTGATACCGGCTCATATCCCGCCTCACTTACAGTCTGCATCAAGGCTTCAAATTCTTCTAATGTACTTGGAATCTCTAATTCGAGTTCAGCAAAGATTTCTTTGTTGTAGTACACGCCGATTGTGTTTGTAGCATACGGAATTCCGAAAATTTGCTCCGGCGTTCCCTTATTGTTATAGAGAATACTATCCATCGGGAAACTATCCAGCCAACCGCGTTCTTCGGCAATCTCGGTCAATTCTACGAGATGACCTGCTTGAGCATATCGATCCTGCCCCTGAGACAAAGGGTTCACGTATAAAACATCGGGGC
>DAOTXB010000501.1:0-8424 GCA_034435575.1 Anaerolineae bacterium | reverse complement strand
ATCCATAGCGAGGATGTGTGGCGTTATGATTTCGGCGTTGATGATCTCAACATTCCAGCGCTTCAATTCAATGATAATAGTGTCATCGCCGCGTTGACGGGCGAATTCTGGGTTGCGCCGGAACATGGTGCGGTCATTCGCTTCTGGGTGACGATGGACGTGGAAAATGTCATCATCACATTTTTGTCCAACGATGCAGACACCGCATTGCCCGTCAGTGGGCGGGTGATTTTGCGTTATGATCTATTCGATATTGGCGTGAACCCTAATATCACACAACCTTTTGGCTGTTGAGCATTCGTCACGCACATTACAAACCAGATTCAAGCGGTTGTCTAATGAATTGATGGAGTATACTCAATATATGTTGTCGTGTATTTAAAGGATTAATATTTATGTTTAGAGTACGGTATATGGTTATAATTTTCTTTGCCGTATTTATCATCTCTCGTTTAGCCCCTGTTGATGCAGTGAGTGCAACCGCAATCGGGGTTTCTTCAATTCTCGATGTGAACGGTGATTGTACACAATTACAGGTGGATGTCTCCATTACTGATCGCCAGGGAAATACGGCAGATAATGTGCTTGATTTTTATTATGTGGTGATCTATGACGGCAATGGCACCCCGCATTATTCAAAATCTCTAGGCGCAACCGTGCCTTCCACCACAAATGTTGTGACGACAATTGACGGTACCTTTCACAACCCGTTGAGCGCCCGCCCGATGCGTATTGTGATGTACGATGTCAATGTTGCTGGCACTTTGCCAATTAGCACCGTAGAGAGCTTCCCATTGGTTGTGGAATCCACGTTTGATCCGGCGACATTTGTCTCGTCCTGTGGTGCTACCATAAGTACATCTGCCAGCACATTTACCAGCGATGGTCGTTTAAACACGGTGGACTTGTATCCACAGCAAACCGTAGCCGTGTATTGTCGCTCCGGTGGTGTGATTGACCTTTATGCGATTGATCCCATTACCGCAGAGGGTGCTCTGGCGATACGGGTAGCGACAGATATTATCGAAGATACTGGCATCCCGGAAGATAGTAATATTATGATTGCCGAAGCCGGAGATTCAGATATTAAACTCTATCGCTTAACAACCGGTGAATTTCAGGTGATGGGACGGGAAAATTATGTCTTTATCTGGGATGGTTGCGGATAGCTTAGAAGCAATAACGTTTCTTCATGAGTTAATGCCTGGCAGGGAATATTGTCCCTGCTAGTGTGTTCCATTTTTATCAAATTCATCAAATGTTCATCGTGATTGTCCAGAGTGGTACTATCCGTTGGGGGTGATTGCTGGCATAGTGAGAAGGGTGCTTTTAGCTCACCTATCAACACTTACCAACCAACAGGATAGAATCAACGATGAAAATCCCACGTAAACGGCTATTCTGGTCAGTGGCGCTTGGTCACACCATAAACGATGTCTTCATGAGTATGGGACCGGTTATCCTTGCCTTTTTGAGTGGCACAAGCATGGGTATTTCCAACGCGCAGATTGGTTTAGCGCAGGGAATTCGTCAGCTCAATGGCGCTGTATCACAACCGGTATTTGGTCTGCGTGCAGATCGTAACGGTGGGCGCTGGTTGGGTGCGCTGGGTGTGGTCTGGACAGTGGGCATGACTGGACTTGCTCTGCTGTTAGTTGCACTTACGGGGAATTTCTGGCTTTTCTTCGTCCCCTATGTGATTTCTGCATTCGGCAGTGGCGCATTTCATCCTGTAGGGGCGATGCACGCGGCAGAAAGTGACCCGGAACGCCCCGCGACGAATGTCTCCTGGTTTTTCATGATGGGGCAAACTGGACTTGCACTGGGACCGTTGATTGCAGGGCGTTTGTTAAGCGCGTCCGCAGGTAAGACAACTGATATGTTGGGTGTAATCAGTGATCCATCTGCGCTGTTTCTGGCGAATACCGCTACGCCAGCCGATGTCGCTATTATGTTGTTGGTTGTGCCGATGGTTATTCCGATTGGCTATCTAATGTCGATCACCATTCCCACAATTACCGCTTTTCGTGCTTCTCATCCATTGACGCAAACCCTCGACGGTGGCTTTGTTGGTATTGTGCGTGGTATTCCGCGCCGTGCTGGATTGTTATTGTTGTTACTGGTCACGCTACGCAGTCTTGCGACACCGGGATCAGTCACGTTTATTCCGGTGTTATTCGAGCAAAAAGGGTGGTCTCCGGCGGAATATGGGATGATTACCAGTTCATTCTGGATTGCGTCCGGCTTTGCTGGTGTGTATTTTGGTGGATTAGCGGATCGCTTTGACCGACGTTGGGTGCTTGCGGGCAGTATGATTGCCTGTGCACCCGCGTTTTTCCTCTTACCTGTTGTGGATGGATTGCCCGCGTTTGCATTAGCGATGGCGGCTGGCGGATTTTCCGGCGGGGCACACAGTTTGATTGTCGTGATTGCACAGGAAATAATGCCACGCGGGAAAGGTTTTGCTACGGGTGCAATTCTGGGCACGATCTTTGGCATGGGGGCGCTGGGCAGTCTGTTGATTGGGGTGCTTTCTGATAGTATTGGATTAGGGTTAGCCTTTCAAATCGTCGCCATTGCGGTCACACTTGCCGGGTTTACGGGCTTATTATTACCTGTCAAAAAAGCGCATAAGGTGATTCCGGCACCCAGACCAATAACGGGCGATTAGGCGGGCATCAATGCGTTGCGAGTAGCGCCATCACCGCGTAGAGTCTAATGAAACGTAATGCTTAGTTTATGTTTCAGGAGATAACTCGCATGTATGATTCACTTTCCCGGCGCGAAGAAATTCAACAGATTCATCGTGAATATGGCAACTTTTATCGCCTGCTAGGCGGTGCCACGTTGGTTTTTGTGGGTGTGTTGCTCGGCGCGATGTTATTTTCTGGAAACTCTGCACTCATCCCTGATGATTATTTGACTAATTTATATACCGAAGGCGTGAGCGTGGTGCTGACGATTGCGGTTTTGAATACACTTGCTGAGCGGCGTGACCGTTTACGCCGACGTGAAGAAATTCGTGAGCAATTGCTCCGCGATGCAGGCAGTACGGTCAACGTGACAGCGCGAACGGCGATAGATGAAATTCGTGCGCGTCAGTGGCTTGCGGGCGATGATGCACTTTTGCGTAATGCTGATTTGCGTGGCGCGAATCTGGAAAATGTTGATCTGCGCCATGCTGATTTGCGGGGTGTGGACTTCCAACGGAGTAATTTGAAGGGCGCACGTTTGCGGTATACACAGTTGGATGGGTCTGATTTTAGACGCGCACGGATGCACAGTACCAATTTAATCGAGGTTGATTTACGCGGGGCATTATTACGATTAGCGCAAATGCCATCTATCCGGCTAGGTAGCGCAGACTTAAGTGGGTTGGATTTGTCTCATTGTGATCTTTCCAACGCATTAATGACCAATACCCGCCTCAACGATACCCGCTTATTTGAAACGAATTTGCGCGGTGCAGACCTGCGTAATGCAGATTTAACCGGTGCGTTTTTGCAACGTGCTCAAATGGATGATGTTATCTGTGATTTACGCACAATTTTGCCAGATGGAACGGGTTGGTCAAGCGAGACAGACTGGACGGCGTTTGATGCGCTGATTGAAGGGGCATAGTCAGATAAAAACAGAGACGTATGTGAGCGTCCCTGTTATGTGGCATCTATTGTGAGAGGATCGTGATGCAATAGTTTACAGCAATTGTGCGTTGGGGTGTAAGAAGCGGACATTCATCACTAGTCGTCCGAGGCGTAAACTGTCCTCACTCCGTAGAATACGTTCTTCGTTAGGGTGCAACTTTTGCCCATTGATATGTGTACCGTTTGCACTGCCCAGATCATACACAATAATGGTATTATCGCGACGGTTGAACTTAATGGCGAGGTGCATCCGTGAAACGCCGAGTTGTTCTGCACCATTCACCGAGAGATCGACATCCGGTTCAACGGCGACTTGGTCGGTCTTGCGCCCTACAACCAGCTCATGACGATGATCCTGCGGGAATACCTCATGCTCTTCTATGCTATCACGCGGTTGTAAGATCAACACAGAATTTGGGCTAAAGTAATGGCTATCGAAATATCGATTATCCTTATCCTCAAATTGACGTGTGGACGTGGCTTTCAGCACATCACCGAGCAATGCACCGCATGAATAGCACATGCCAGACTTCTTCTGATTACGTTTTTCGCAATTCGGGCAATGCACCCATTCTGTGTCTGATGCTGCGAGTGATTTAATTCGTTTTGCTGGGTTTTGCGGCTCATCAATTTGTTCGTTCAACGTCGGTACAGCTAAGGTCTGACGTAAAGGTTTAATGCCAGATGGCTTCGGCTGTGCTTGTTGCGTGTTTGCCCTAGCTTCACGATCAAAGCGCTTTTCATAGGCACGGATCAACCGTCCGAGTGAGTCTTTTTCGGCGCTTAATAATGGGTCAATGGTAGTTTGTAGGTCACGCACAATATCACTGGTTTCTCTGCCACTATCCCGCATTTGACGATACATATCGAAGATTTGCTCTACATTGCTCATATCTCATATCCCCTGAACTACTTGGCAACAGGTATATTATTACTGTACTATAGAAATACTCCGTAATGGTTTAATTTAGGTTAGTTTTCCCTGAATTATTTCTGAAAATTCCCTATTGCTGTTTTCGCAGGTATGATAACGACACATAATCTGTACTGAAATAACGGACATCAAGTACAATCGGTTCCGTTCTGACGTTAATAAAGGAAACGCTATGTTTGGAATCGAGCCAGAATTTATTCCATTTCTTGTTTTCATTTTGAGAGTGCTAAACAATGCAATCGGCACGATACGTATTGTGGCGATGAATCGAGATTATAAGGTTGGCGGGTTTTTACTCGCATCGCTAGAATCATTGCTGTTCGCTTATACGGCGGGGATTGTACTCACTGATCTGGACAATGTATCAAATCTGACTGCTTATGTGCTCGGGTTTTCTGTTGGTGGCTATGTGGGCATGGCGATTGAACGGCGTTTTTTGAACCTGTTTAACATTGTGGACATCATCGCACCAACCGGCATTGCCCGCGACATCGCCAATGCCTTACGCGACGATGGGCATGGCGTTACTGAGATGTACGGTGAAGGGCAACGGGGTGAAGTGCATCAATTGCGGATCGTCACACATCATCGAGAGACTCGCGACGTGATCCGAGTAGCGCGAACGATTAACCCCAATGTGTTCATCACTGTCGAAGAATCAAGCGTGGTGCATGGTGGATGGGTGCGTAGTCAGCACCAGCATCATCGCTAATTTAGCGGGTGAAATAGGCGTAGAATTGCCCCTCATGCGCGAGGATTTGTTGTAGCAACCAGCCTTCTTTCGCCATTGCGTTAAGTTCTTCTTCGGTAGGTGGGTTCGCGTAACTGATGCGGCGATATTCTTTATCACGTGAGACATAAACCATCGGCAAGTTCATTAAGTAGACTCCTCTTGTGTCTTTTCTCTGTTTACCTACAGTTAGAGTCTATAAGATCTGCAGATGACGTAAAGCAATTTACACCACAATCGGCTAATTTCCGCGTCGGCGTAAGAATTCAATCCCTGCCATGCCTACAATGCCAATTTGCACACCGATAATCACATAGATCATGGGCGATAAACCGTTATCATCGGTTGTCGTTTCGGTGTTATCGACTGTTGCCGATGGGATGATGGCACTTGTATCGGGCACATCGACCATTGCAACTTCGGTAAGCCCGACAGTTGGGGTGACCGTTGCCGCTGTCCAATTCGCCTGTTGTGTCACATTGCTGGCATCCACAATCGGCGGATTAGCCACATCTTCACGCGGGGTAATCTCATTAATAACGTTTGTGGGTGCGCTGATGACTACTGCCTCTTGCGGTTGGGGAGTGTCTATGACGACGACTTGATCGGCTGGTGTTGCCGTAGCGCCCATCATGGACACAATGCGTGGGGTAGAAACCGCATCGAAATCTTCGCGCACACGTTCATCTTCTTGATAAGGCGTATCTGCATCAATGCTGGTGTCGTCTACAACCGTGTTGATCTCTGCTTCAACACCACCTGGAGTGGGCGTGTAGGTGCCCTCATAGGGGGGGATGAGCAAGACCGCGCCCACTTCCAGATTGCGTCCCTGTTCTTCCGTCATTTCATTGAGATCACGAATACGTTGAATATCATCCCACGTATAGCCATAGATCAATGCGATTTCACCGAGTGTGTGCCCCGGTTGAATCTCGTGCATGATATTGCCCAAATTATCCACCCCGACAACAAATGGGGGCGGTCCGCTGGCGGTGCTGGCACCGGATGCATTGCCCGAGCTAGCGCTACTTTGTGAAAGGGATGATGCAGATTGCCAGCCACCGGGATTACCAAAAACGAGCACGAACGCGCTCCCGTAATTCCCACCGGAGGCAGACCCGATACCGATTTCTGTGTAATTGGTGCTCGTCATTCCACGATAATGTATTGGAGAATTTGTCCACCATACGAACGCAGTGGAGGCGGTGGCACTTGTCCCCATATAGATATTTTCGCTCACCCAACTAGAGCTATACCCGGCGGCGGCGGCGCGGCTACTTGGTGTGGAGCCATTACTCTGTGTATGACTAATTTGTCCGGTTTGTACCATCCACTGTGCTTGATTGCGTGCGGCGGCGCTCAGGGCACTGTTAAGCGTGTATCCTGGTAAACCGAGGCTCGCGCGCAGGTTATTGATTCGTCCAAGCAAGTCTCCGCTAACATCTTGTGCTTGTGTGATATGGGTGGGGGCTAGCGAAACGACAACGCAGACGATGATTGTTAGAATTATTGAAGCTGTCTTGATTTTCATAGCATTAATTATATCGTATTTTTTACCATTAAAAGCTGACGATTACGCAACGACATTACTGTGTTTGTTCCCTGCACAGTAATGCCATTTGTGCGAAAGTTCAAGGGCACTATCGTAGCGACCTCTGTCATACTCTATTATGAAAATGACGCCAGAGTGTTACATCTTGGCGTTAATTTACAGGCTTTTTACAACTTAAGTGGGCTTTGAGGCGGGGCTTTATCTGGCATGATGGCATCGGGTATAATTGACTCATCATCCATCCGGGGCATAAGGGGATTCACGATGACCGACCAGCAAAATTCACCGCAAAAACGGGGTGGTCTATTTTCTACACCTATCAGCACGGAAGAACGCGCCCAGATCAGACAGATGGCAAAATTTTTAGCCACTGTGTTGTTTTTTGTCATTATGGCATCGTTGATCGTCGGGTTTATCGTCACGCAACTGAACTAAATTATATGTCTGCTTGACCGTGAGACTTATTGACCGGGGAGTAAGGTCAGGGCGTGGTTTACAACGGGCCAAATGAATAATGAACGCGCTTTTTCTACGCTCATCCAATGCAGTTCTGCGGCAAGTTGCCCCTCTTCATAATTGTATTCGGGAATGTCGCCGTCCCATTTATCCACCAGATAGATATAGAATATCGCTTTGATCGCTTGCACCTCGAACGCGCCTTTGTAGGTCATGGAAATTGGTTTGACTCCGGCGAATTCTTCGTCCATTTCTCGATGTACGGCGACAACACGATAATCTTCACCTGTTTCTTTGGCACGGATGACATCTTCATCTTCGATACTGCCGTTGGGGATGAACCATTCGTGGGGTTCTTTCTCCACACGATATTCGGTCAATACCTGATTGCCCTTGTAGAGCAGGAACATGACCACTTCGCCCAGATCACCTTTATAGGGCATTGTAGGGACTTCCCGCACAAATAATACGATATTTAACCATCGATATAATCACGGCGTACTTTTTCCACAATGTCGTTGAGCATGTCATCATCATACGGTTGATTATGCATGATGTGGAGCGCGGCGGCGGTGATGATGCCGAGTGCATATTCATAACGAATGCCCTGTGTCTCATCCCCGACGATGACCAAACCCATATTGTCGAGTGCTAGGTCGGTACTGCATAAATCACGCAGGACACCCGCCGGATAACGTGCCCATTTGGGCAATGGGCGGTTCAACACAGTTTTCTTGAATTTTGCACTACGCAGGCTGAAGGTGGTACGTGCGTCTAAATCCGGCACATGCAAGGTAAATCCGCGTGTTTCTTCGGGATTGATCGCCGCCCACATGGATCGTGACGGTACATGAACGAATTTGTCCGGCGTGTAATCCGGGTAAGCGACACTGAATGCGCCGAGTAAACGCAACGGTGGGTTGAGATCAGATGAGAGCATCGACGACCTTTGACTATGTACAGATTGGAATGTGTCGATTCTAACACAGATTACACGCTTCGGTAAGCATGCACCAAACAGTAAAATTCCTGTAAAATCTGTTGAAAACCCCAAAATATGTGAAGGAATACAGTATACTTGATCAATATGATCACCTTGCCCGATCCT
>DAOTXB010000500.1:0-2310 GCA_034435575.1 Anaerolineae bacterium | reverse complement strand
GTCTTGCGTGAGCGATAATCTTTGTGGACGATAGTGTGTAATTGACGATAAAATTCTGTGACAAACGGTCCCTCATAAAGCATGGCGAGGTCTTCGCTATCGACCCAGTTTACACGATCACCAAATTCGCTTTTTACACGATCATAGAAAGGCGTGCCCGGCAAGGGATAACTGACACTGATGCCGATGTCATCGGGCAGAAGGTCGCGCATCATTTGCATCGTCAGCTCAATATCTGCGCGTGTTTCTCCTGGATACCCGAATTGTAAAAAGAATGCGACCTTGATGCCGTGTTCGTGCATCTTGCGTGTGGCTTCATAAATTTGCTCAACTTGTGTACCCTTATCCATGGCATCTAAGATTTTTTGACTCCCGCTTTCTGCACCGATCCACACAATTTCTGCTCCTGCGCGGGCAAGGGCGGAAATCGTCTTGCCACGTAGGAGTAAATCAGCCCGATTCAGACTTTTAAAGCGAATATGTACCCCTTGTGTGTCCAGTTCGTCGGCAAATTCCTCGATCCATTTATCCTGTATGCCCATGATGTCATCCATAAACCAGATGTGGTCAGGATTGACATTTTCTTTGAGCCACTTCATCTCCTGCACTACATTTTCCGGGCTACGCACGTTGTAACGCTGTCCCCAGATCGGTTTCGCACACCAATTACAATGAAATGGGCAACCGCGTGTCGTGACCATGTTCACGCTGAAGTAGCCGTGATTTTCCATCCACACATCACGATAACGCTCGAAGTCGACTAAATCCCAGGCAGGGAAAGGCATATTATCCAGATTACGAATCACCGGACGGGGTAAATTTTTGACAAAATGCCCATGATCCATATAAGCGATTCCGGGTATTTCACGTAGAATCCGCGCATCTTTGCCTTCTAAATGGTAAATTAAATCGCCCAGTGATTCTTCACCTTCGCCTATGATGACATAGTCCGCGCCTTTTTCGAGATATTTTTCGGCATGATCGGTCATATCTGCGCCGGCAACGATCACCGTACAGCCAAATTTGTGGGCACTTTCGATCATAGCAAAGGCGGCTTCTCGCATCCGTAACAGGGACATTTTGCTCAAATAGTTGAAGTTGTCCTCAAAGATGACGGCATAACGCGGTTGGAAGTGGTCAACAAATCGTTCCCACTCCTCTACACCTTCACTCAACATTGCATCGAACAGGGTGACCTCGTAACCACGATGTCGCATATAGGAAGCGGCGTAGAGTGTGCCGAGCGGGGGATAAGGTTGCATCGCTTTCCATAGCTTTTTGTCGAAGCGGAGGTAATATGATTGTCCGAACAGAATATCCATACCAATGTCCCTCAATCCAGAATGACTTACGATAATATTAGGTTAAATGAAACGCTTGTAGACGTTCCTGTGCAAACGTTGTTTCGCCCTGTGCTTTTTGGTCGTTCAAAAATGCAACATATGCTTCTGCTACATAATTCTCAAATGCCAATGTTTGCTGACATAATTTGTGCAATTGCACTATGGCTGTATCATGCTCAGGGAACATGTACTGCCATTTCTCGCGCCCGTTTTCATAGACTTGCGTGACGAAATCAGTCCATTGATCGTTCACATGATTACGGTAAAGCGGTAGCATATGTCGTTTACTGGGTACAAATACCTGTCCCAATTTTGCGATCAAAAACGTCGCCATCCACCCAACCGATAAAACCCACAACTTGATGTCTCGATATTTCGTATTATAGCGTGCTGGAAGATAACCATAAAAGTCATCATCTGGTAAGGGATAGGCTAAGGGTAATTGTACCGTGTTTGTGCGAAAGCGATATGTAAGTCCTCGATGCGTTGGTATAGAGATACGGCGCAAATATAAATCCATAGAGGGTACGGGCATTAATTCACGGGTATCTTCACCATAAATAAAGAGACTGGCAAATTTGACGGCGGTTGTATCGATTTCGTGCAGAGTCGCTTCTGCGTGAACGGGTAAATCGAGATGAATTGGGGAAATTGTGCGTAAACTGGTTTTAATCGCCTGTTGCCTTGTGTTTTCTTCTGGAGATATTGTCCCTTTAAAGATAATTTCCATATCTATATCACTGGTGCTAACGGGTGAGTTATCGCTATAACTGCCGACAATATAATACCCACGAATACGATCAGGAAAGGCACTTTCGTAGATGCCAATAATGGCAGCGATTATAGCGTCGACAGCCTCATGACCGGTTGTATCTGCAAGGGTAATCATCCGAAGCTCCAGAATCGTTTAGGCGGAATGTTTTCAACGTTTAACCCGTGTTCATTAAGTTTGCATTTATTGATCTGA
>DAOTXB010000499.1:0-3024 GCA_034435575.1 Anaerolineae bacterium | reverse complement strand
TGAGTAGGGGCGCGGGGTCTTGTTTGAGCATCGCCTCCATGAAATCGTAGTTGTCGCTCAAGCCGATCATCCCAAAAACCGCCTCACTAAACTGCTTGGCATACGGCACTTCCGGCTCACCGAGGTTCAGCGGTAGTTCAGCGTGTTTTACAAGTTCATAAAACGGCGGATAAAGTGTCTGTAAATCATGCGAGATATAAAGATACACGCCGCCAAATCCGGCGTTGTGCAGCGAATAGATGAAATCCGGCGGATGCTGCTCGATAAGCTTCATCCAGACCTGTGTTTCCGGCAGAGGCGCGTTAAATTCATAGGTCTTATATGATACCGGAAACGTCCACTCCACCTGATGCTGACTAGGCGGGCGGTAAAATTCACGTGCGTAGTTGGTAATCGTGAAGGGTCCCTTGAACCAGCCTTCGTTGAGGCGTGTACCGTCAATATCAATCGCCTTGATGAGATACCACGTATAACCGAGTGACTCCCGCAGCGCGTCATCTTCCGCCAATTTGCGCGAGAGGTATTCCAGCATCATCGCGCCGATAGGTTCGTTCGGGTGTGGCAGACCAACCATGAAGCCAACTTTCTCACCATCGCCAATTTTCAGAGCTTCGATGGGTGTCCCCCCGCGTGACGCCCCTAGCGTGATGAGCGACACCACATCCGGGTAATCATCAGCGAGTTGTTGGCTGCTGGCTCGCATTTCATCCACAGTCAAAAATGCCTGATAATCTGGCACATCATCCAGCAGAGCATAGAGGGATTCTTGAGACAATGCCATCATTTAGCCTTTTTTTATTGCGCTTACTCTGCGGGTTCAGGTTCAATACCTAACACGTACTGGTTATACCAATTGAGCATGGCTTCGTTCTGCGCACGGCGTACCGCAGGCGCACCCATAATTGCCCCCGCATGATCGGCACCCGGCAAGCGTAACATCTCTACCGTACAGCCCAATGTTTTAAGTGCGATATAAAACTGTTCAGATTGCTCCGGTGGGCAGCGCCAATCGGCTTCGCCCTGCACGAGCAAGGTCGGCGTTTTGCAGTTGTGAGCGTGGGTGATGGGCGACGAGTGCAAATAGGCTTCAATATTGGTGTAAATCGTGCCGTTGAATGACTTAGACAAAATCCAGGGACCAATATCTGACATAGTATACAGCGTGACCAGATTACTCACAGGATTTTCGGGTATCGCCGCTTTGAAGCGATCCGTTTGCCCAACAATCCAGCAACTATAATACCCACCAGCAGAAAGCCCACCCACGCCGAGTTTATCGGCATCCGCCAGCCCAAGCTCAATCACATGATCAATGCCCGTCATCAGGTCTTGATAGTCGCGGTTGCCCCAATCGCCGTTGATGCCGGTTCCGAATGTGTCCCCATAACCGGTAGAGCCGCGATAGTTGACCGCCAGCACACCATATCCAGCGCCTGCTAACAGATGAAAATCGCATGACCAGGTGTAACCAAACGCACCATAAGGTCCACCATGTATATAAAGAATAGTGGGATAGGGTGCTTCGCCCTGTGGCGGCTTGAGATACCAGCCTTCGACTTCCGTGCCGTCGTTGCTTTTCCACTTCAAATGTTCGACTTCCGGCAAGGTCACGTTGGCAAGTAAGTCATCGTTGAGCATAGTTAGGCGATGTTCTTCGCCGCCACCGCGCTTCATTATATAAATATCGGGAGTATGGGTGAAATCGCTGGCGATGTACATCAGATGCGAGTCCGACAACTCTTTGAGGGATATTGCCCGTTCGCCTTCCAGCACAAATTCGATGGATTCGTCGCCGCTGAGTGTGATTTTTGCCACGCTGATGCACCCACCACGTTCGATAGGCACATAGGCAGCATCACCTTCCACCTTAAAGCGGGTATCAAACGCCAATGCCCCGGCAGGGTAATCGGATTGTAAACCGCCGCCCGCGCCATGCCATACGCTTTCGGTACGACATTCTGGTGTATCAGCGCCCAACGTGAAGGTGTACAGGTCGTTTTTTGCACCAATTGAACGGTCTTGTGGGGCACCAATCAATGCCAGACGTGTATCGTCTATCCACTCCGCCATCGTGAACGTGCCCCAATTATCCAACACCGGAGATACATCACCATCTGTAGTGACAATATTCAGCGCAGGTATGAGGCTCATGAAACCTTTTGGCCGAAAACCCGCGCCATAGAGGATATGTGTGCTATCTGGCGACCAGCGAATCCCCGCGTTAATCGCATCTTCATCGGTCAATTGCTGCGGTTCGCCCCCAGCGGCAGGCATGATATAAATCTGCTGTATCGCCGCGTCAATCATGCCGACACCGTTAAACCGATAAATATCGCGCTTGACACGGTAGGGCTTGCTCATATCAGGCATATCGTCTTCGCTGAGTCCGGCGGTGAAAGCGACCCACTTGCCATCCGGCGACCACACTGGACCTTCACGCACACCCTGCGGTATGGATGTGAGCGGTTGTGCTTCACCCCCATCAACGAGCATCTGGAACAATTGTGGTTTGCCACCACTGCGGTCAGAGACAAAGCCGATAAATTTGCCATCTGGCGAAAAGCGTGGCGCGGAATCGCTGTGGATGCCGGATGTCATCTGACGCGATTCACCACTGGCGACATCCATCAACCAGATAACTGGCTTGTCCTTGTCATCATCTGCGTCATAGTGCGCTACCGCATACACGATTTTCGACCCATCAGGGGACAGGTCTAGGGCCTGTAACCAACGAAACTTCCAATAATCATCTAAGGTAAGAGTTGAGTGGTCAGTCATGAACATGCCTTTAGTGTGCAATCGTATATCTGCGAGAGGTTCACATTGATGGCACAAACATAACTAGAGATTAAGATATTGGATATAGTAGCAAAAATAGTTGTAAGGTGCAAAAAACAAGCAACTTTACTTAGGTCTTTTGCAAAGTAACTGGGTAGTGGTATGTAATTGACTGATAGAGCATGAAAAGGCAATCTAGGAAGTAGAAGCTAAACTAATCCAAGAGCCTTTCCATGATCCAAGATA
>DAOTXB010000498.1:0-2492 GCA_034435575.1 Anaerolineae bacterium | reverse complement strand
CTTGAGGATTATCGGCAAGAGATTGGACAATTAAACGCACCATTTGCCCTACTTTTACTCCAAATTGGCGCACTAGTATTGCTTTTCCTAATGGTCATCGTGACACTTGTACGACGTGGTGAGCGCAGAGAAATTGCCATGTTACAGAGTCGTGGCTCTTATGACTCTCAAATCTTGCTGATTCGTGGTATTGAAGCCCTCATTATTTGCGGACTTGCGACCATCATCTCCCCATTTATTGCACGGCAAATTCTGATCGTATTAGTCCCTGCTCTCGTCAACGTTGATCGACTAAGTCTTACACTCACACCTGCCGTATTCGTTTACGCCAGTTTAGCAAGTTTTACCGCGCTTGTCTTGCTCATTATATCCCTGCGCCCAGTTCTAAAATTACCCTTAATTAGTGGTGGCGGTAGCACAACGCGTAGCGAAACCCAAACATGGTGGCAACGTTATTATCTTGACATTTTACTAATGCTCTTCGGGATATTTGGCTTATGGCGCTTGCTCAATTCAAATTCTGCCTTAGTAGAAACTCAATCGGGTATCGCCCGCGCTGATCCACTATTACTTTTAACCCCTGCATTGTTATTTATCGCTATTGGGAGTTTAATGTTACGATTTTTCCCCGCAACAATGACCTTCATTACGCGACTCATTGCCACACGACGCGGATTAGGTGGATTACTTGCGGGTTGGCAAATTAGCAGAGAACCCTTGCATTACTCACGAATCACATTTTTACTTGCGCTTACCATCGGCATTGGCTGGTTTGCGACAAGTTTTCAAGCCACAATTATTCGCAGTCAATCAGATCAGGCACATTATCGTGTGGGCGCGGACTTGCGAATTTCTGAGTTTGATACGGATTTACGGGTGAACCGCGCACGACCATTGGAAGAAATCATAGCTATTGAAGGTGTAAAATCAGCTACATCATTGGCGCGTTTTGATAATATTGGTGTGGCGGTCAATACAGTAAGTTTTCAGACGGGTGAACTGCTCGCAATTGATCATACGACGATGAATGATGTGGCATTCTGGCGCAATGATCTCGGTGTTTTACAAGCCCCCACCACTGAAGACACGCGCGAATTATCCCTAAATGCGATTGGCATCCCATTACCTGACGAAACAGCACGAATCGGACTATGGGCGATTATGCCACAATCATACGAAATCCCGGAAGCAAATGCTGCCTTCAACACTCAACTCAGCGAATTAGTCGCACATACCAATATCTCTCTGCGCTTAATCGACGAGAGGAATACCATCTTTAGAGTAGGATTGGGAATCACTCAAGTTGAAGGTTTACCTGAAGAATTAGGACTTGCTGATTTACAGATAACTGCAGAAGAAATATCAATCGAGCGGATTCAAGAATTGAGCGAACTAGTCAACACATTATCGGGATGGGCCTATTTTGAAGCTGACTTAAGCAATATTGAATTTGAGCCATTTGGCTCGCTACGCATTGTTAGTGTTGATTTATTCAAAACGAACAATTTTAGCCTCAACGACATTAACAACATTCATTTTTCCGACATGACTGTGACTGATGCCGGTGGAAATAATAATGTGACTGACATCCTAATAGATGACAGACTGACGATCTTCTCTGGACCACAGGATTCTAGTCAGCAAGATTACACTTTTTCAACACAAACTGCTCCCGGCCGCCCTACCCAACAAAGCACCACATTTGAATGGGTACAAAACACCCAATTTTTCGGAGCTAGTCTGTTGACAAATTATCCAATTGATGAGATTAACACGCTTAACGCAATAGTTAGCAATAGCTTTCTGGAACTTAACAATCTTGAGGTTGGATTAGAATTTTCACTCAATTTAGGTGAACAAGAACTCAATTTTGAGATCATCGATTCAGTCAATTATTATCCAACAATGTACCAGGAAGAGCGCCCTTTCATCATTGTTGACCTAGCAACATTACAAGTCATCGCTAACCAAAATACAAACCTCACGGTCTTTGAGAATGAAACGTGGATACGTTTAAATGATAATGTGTCAGAAAGTGATATCATACAAGCCCTTCAACGCGATACAGATAGATATCAAATTGAATCAACAATGACATTTAACGAGACAATCACCAATCTTGAAACAGACCCTTTATCACTCGGATTAATCGGTCTGCTTTTCCTTTCATTTGTCATTGTGATGGTATTGAGCATTATCAGTATGTTGACATACGCCGGACTTACTGCACAATTCCGGCGTGCAGAGTTCGGAGTCCTACGAGCATTAGGTGTATCAACCTCACGCCTAATATTTAGCATGGCGCTTGAGCAAATTATCGTCACAACCGTTGCGGTGATTATCGGCGTAATTATTGGTTTTGTGCTCAGCACGCAGGTTTTGCCCACACTAGCCACTATCATCACGACACAAACTGTAGCCCCACCATTCATCGTGCAAACAGAAACTAGCGCCTTATTGCAATATAGTCTTGTGATTGCGGGCATACTGAT
>DAOTXB010000497.1:0-1850 GCA_034435575.1 Anaerolineae bacterium | reverse complement strand
CAACTTCATGCGCTCAATTTTGACTATGACTCCGCGATTGACGATATGGATTCTGCTATCGCGCTAGCACCAGACAATCCTGATTTGTATGTTTTACGTGGTCAGATGGTGTTATTGCTCTATGAGTGGGATCGCGTAGAAAATAATTACAACACCGCGTTAGCGATTGACCCTGCTTATGCCCCCGCTTATTATTTTCGTGGCATTTTGCACTATTCGTTGTTAGAACGCGAAAGCGCACTTGCTGATTTCGAGCAATATCTCCTGCTTGCGCCTGAGGGTAAATATGCAACAGAAGCCATAGAAAACGCCACATCAATCCATACCGAATTGGATGCACTCACAGATTAAACCTATTAAGTCAGTTTTCGTGCAAACTCAGGATTATTCGCTACAATCAAACCTCAATTAGATTATTTGGAGAGTGAGATTATGCGAATAGTGCGAATCCTTTTGTTAATTTTAGCGCTGGCACTCATCGTTGTGCTGGTCGGTGGTTTTATGGTCTTTCAAGATTGGACGCAGGGACCGTTACCCGACCATGGAGGTGACTTGACCGTTGCCGGGCTTAATGACCGTGTGGAGATTGTGCGTGACTCATGGGGCGTACCACATATCTATGCCAGCAACACGTATGATCTTTTCTTCGCACAAGGCTATACACATGCTCAAGATCGCTGGTGGCAAATGGAGTTTTTCCGTAATACTGGAAGCGGTACAATCCAAGAACTCACCGGACAAACCGACAGTGTGATGGGTACAGATGTCTTCTTACGCACGATAGACTTTCGCGGAATTGCAGAGCGTGAGTTGGAAGAAACCTACAGTGAAGATGCAATTGCGATCCTTCAAGCCTTCGCCGACGGTGTAAACGCGTATATCAATAACCGTTCTGCTGGAGACTTAGCCTTAGAATACAATCTGCTGGGTGTTACAGGTATTAGCATTGATATTGAACCATGGACACCTGTAGATACCATTATCTGGGGTAAAGTCATGGCGCTTTCATTGGGCGGGAATTATGGCAACGAGGAATTGCTCTCTGATTTATATGCGACATTAGGTGAAGATCTCGTCGACGATTGGTTTACACCCTATCCGTTTGATGACCGCCCCACCATCATCTGGGAAGAAGATTTGCCCATTAGCGAAGATAACGCACCGACCTCACAATCCGATACAACGGTCACCGACGCGGGGATTATAGGCATCAATAGCCAATTTACCGGCAACTTTACCATGGATGATCTGGCGCAACTACCCTTTGGTGCGGGTGTGGGCATTGGCAGTAACAATTGGGTGGCACATGGTGACATGACCGAAACCGGATTGCCACTCCTCGCCAACGACATGCACCTCGGCATACAAATGCCCTCCATCTGGTACGAAATTGGATTACATTGCACAACAGTTGATGATGCCTGCCCTTATAATGTGGTCGGGTTTGCCTTTTCGCCCACACCGGGGATCGTCGCCGGACACAACGACAATATCGCGTGGGCACATACCAATGTTGGACCAGACACACAGGATTTGTATCAACTGCGTATCAATCCTGATAATCCATTACAGTATGAATGGAATGGCGAATGGCGGGATATGGAAGTCCGTGAGGAGATACTAAACTTCGGGAACACCGATGAATCCATCACTTTTGAAGTTCGGGTAACCCATCTCGGACCCATCATCAACGATAATACTTATGACGAAGATACAGGTGAGCTTTCCGGCTTCAACAACGAAGACCCATTAGCGTTGCGCTGGACAGCCCTCGAACCGGGGGCGATTTTCGAAGCGGTCACTCGACTGAATGCCGCGCAAAATTGGGAAGAATTCCGTCAAGCTCTGGA
>DAOTXB010000496.1:0-5519 GCA_034435575.1 Anaerolineae bacterium | reverse complement strand
AATGGTACAGAAGCCACCATTTTCATATTCGCCAATATAAACATCGCCATCGTCAATATTTGTGCGTACTTTTTCGCCAGACGGCATCGTGCGATAGGGGACAAAATTGTATAGCAATCCAACCACACTTTTGAGATAGCTGTCCATAAACCACATACTGAGATCAATGATCGGTGCCCCATAACCTTCTACAGAAGATACAGTAATTTCTTCTTTTTCAGTGCTAGGTACAAGGTCAACTTTGCTGATTGGCTCAGTCGGGCTGATGAACTGTGAATTTTGTTCATAGCCGTTGAAAATATAAGGCTCACCAATGAATCCTTCGGCGATAAGTTCACGCATGTATTGCATGGCGGGTGCGTATCTGAATGTCAACCCGACCTTGGTTTTTAGCCCTTTAGAGAGCGCGAGTTCATGTGCTTTCTGCGTGTTACGATAATCATGAGCGACAGGTTTTTCACACAGACAATGCTTGCCTGCTTCTATTGCGGCAAACGCGAGAGGTTCGTGATTGTTCTTATCACCAACACCTCCACGTGTGCATACATCAACCACATCAATGTCTGCTTTCGCCAGCATTTCTTCGTAATCGGTGAAAACATGCGGGATGTTGAACTCTTTCGCACGTTGCTGGGCTAGTGCTTCATCCTTATCGCAAATTGCGACCAATTCACATAATGGTGAACGCGCAAAGCCGGGCAAATGGGCACTTGCCGCCCAACGACCTGCGCCAATAACACCTACTCTTAGTTTTTCCGCCATAAAAATATCCCCTCTTGTCTGACTATGTGTTTGTTAATTGTTGGCTGGTTCTGCTACTACATATGTCATGGCACCACCTTCAAGCCGGGCAAGTGTTGGGCGTAGTAGTAACATGCAGGTATTTGCGAAGGGGGCTTTGAATTCTTCTATAACGCGCATGGTGCCGGAGTCCAATAGCTTACCTAATAGAGTACCTTCTTCCACAATTGTCCCGATGTCGTTCGTCCGTAATTCAGGCACAAAGATACCACCACGTGACGGGCGTATGACGAGGGTTTCTTTTACTGGGATTGACTCAGTTACCTGTTCTGTAATGTCACCACTGAAGACACCTACACCAATTAAAGCGCGTCTCAATCCTGATGCAATGCGCTGTGCCCAATTTAACTCGACCTCGCTACGTCCCCCCATTTCTAAGGCACATGCCGTTGCGCCTTTAGTGCGTGCATACCCTGTGAGCGTTATGTCACGTTCAGGACCATCTACTACAAAAGGCGCACCAAAGGCATTCGCTAGCACTTCACCACCTTCAAAGCGGAAAACAAAAGAATTGACACACCAGCTTCCACCACCGTGCAAATCAATGGCGTAGTCAACGGAATCAAGGGCATTTTCGACGATCCGCGAGGCAAGTACTTCGGTATGTGATCCAGACGGATTACCGGGAAAAACGCGATTTAGATCCAGCACATCAAGTGGTGCATTACGCGCATCGGCTTGCATGGCTAAGGGGTTGGCTGTAGGGATAATGCGAAGTGTACCGAGGAGTGCATCCATAGGTATTTGCGAGAGTAATAGCTTAATCGCCATTGCTCCCCATGGACCCTCGTCGCCGTGTACCCCGGCGGTGATTAATGCTATGGGCGATCCCTGACCGACTTCGCCAATTGTAAGATCAACGGTACTATTTGACGCGCCAGCAGGGATCGGTACATTTGTCCATTTAATTTCATTAAACAAGCTAAGCATAGGTTGACCGATCTATTCGGGTTAAGTCCGTTATAGTCCAAGAGTTTTTGACAGGTAGGGCGGGAAGCTATATAATCCCAGCTACCTAAAGTCGATTGTCGACAATCGACTATTTTAAGAATGGGATTATAGGTGCTTGTCAAAAGCTTGTCAAATACTCAGCGGGCATTACCACATGTAATGTATAGCAGTTGCCTAAGGTACATTCACGAATTATATAGAGGAGAAGTACATATGCGTTTCAGGTATTCACCAAAGTCACTATTTTTTCTAGTTCTCATCTTTGTTCTTTTGCTCGGAACATTCTCTGTAGGCGCACAGGATGACGGCGAACTCACATTTGGTTTGAGCTTCACGGTAGATACACTTGACCCCGGCGCGACAACCTTTTCTGGCGTAGAAATGATTATTGAGCACGTTTTTGACACGCTAGTGCGTCAAGAACCACTCGGCACTTTCCACCCGGCATTAGCTACTGAGTGGACAATCAATGAAGATGCGACAGAATATATTTTTACCCTGCGGGATGATGTGACCTTCCATGATGGCACTCCATTTAATGCCGAAGCAGTGCAATTTACCTTTGATCGCATTGTTGACCCTGATCTAAACTCTCAAATGGCGTTTAGCTTCATTGGTCCATACTTAGAATCAGAAGTTTTGGACGAATATACTATCGCTGTTCGTTTTGCGTCTCCAAATGCGGCGTTCCTTGATGGTCTCTCTCACCCACAATTGGGACCGGTTTCCCCAACAGCAATAGAAGCCTTGGGTGAAGACTGGGGATTTTCCGGTATTGTCGGAACTGGACCATTTATCTTTGAATCTTATACACCAGATTCAGAAGTCGTACTGGTACGCAACCCTGATTACAATTGGGGCGATGAAATGCTGTTCGGTATTAGCGGACCTGCGTTATTAGAGCGCCTCGTTTACAAGATCATTCCTGAACCGGCAACACGGGTTGCGGCTCTGGAAAGTGGCGATGTCGATATGATTAACGATGTATCTGCACTTGATATCACACGTATTGACGAAGATCCAAACTATGATCTGGTATTGATCGCTCAATCTGGACACGGTTGGTCATTGATGTTCAATTTTGACACCGCACCGACCAATGAGTTAGCAGTTCGTCAAGCAGTCGCGCTTTCTATCGACAAAGAATTCGGAATTGATGCTGTAGAAAATGGTTTTGCTGTGGGACCTGCATGTAGCGCGTTAACAAGCGTTATGTTTGCATGGACATCTGCATCCTGTGATGCTTATCCGTATGATCCTGATCGTGCTGGAGAAATTCTGGATGAAGCGGGTTGGGTCATGAATGAAGACACCGGTATCCGTGAGCGTGATGGCGAACCGCTGGTCTTACAACATTGGAGTACAGATCGTGCACGTGCCCGCGCAACAGGTGAATGGATTCAAGCAGATCTCGCAGTAGTTGGGATCGACTTCCAACTGAATTTCTCTGACTTTGCCGCCTATATCGAAGTTGTACGTGCTGGTGAACACAACACCCAACAATGGTGGGATACACAGACAGACCCTGATGCTGTTTTCCGTACATTGATGCATTCCTCCAATGCAGACGGCGGCACGAATCGTAACCGCTATCGTAACCCGGTTATGGATGAACTGATCGACAGTGGTCTGAGTGCCTCTGATTCTGAAGAGCGTGCCGCTATCTATGAGGAAATACAACAACTGGTCGCTGATGATGCGATTATGGTTTTCCTGTATGACCCTTACTATATTTACGCGGCAGTCCCCGGAATCGAAGGTGTCGTGACATTGAGTGGTGGTCTTGTACCGAACTTCTATGGCGCTAGCTTTAGTGGCTAAGTGATAAGACTTATAGAGATGAACAGTGGTGGGGGAACCTGCCACTGTTTTGGTTACAGAGGCGCAATATATGATCCGTTATCTTAGTCAACGTGCGTTACAGGCTATTCCAACAGTATTACTCGTCACAATTCTGGTATTTTTGATGTTGCACCTAACACCTGGAGACCCCGCAGAGGTCTTTCTTGGTGACCGGCGGAGTACACCAGAACTGCTCGAAAATGTGCGTGAAGATTTCGGCTTAAACCGCCCCCTTCATGTGCAATATCTTGATTATATGGGCAACGCACTTCGTGGAGATTTAGGACGATCATTCAGGACAAATGTCCCTGTGGTGGATCAGATTGCGAACCGTCTGCCATGGACGATTGAGCTTGCCGTTACTGCGATGGGACTTGCTATGCTCATCGGCTTTGGACTAGGCATTATCGCCGCGTTGTTCCATAACACAATTGTTGATCTCGTTGCGATGACAGTTGCGCTCATCGGGATTTCCATGCCAATCTATTGGTCTTCATTGTTATTAATCATCATTTTCGCGGTCAATTTGAACTGGTTCCCGGCAATTGGACAGGGTGGTGTGGAGCGTCTTGTGATGCCTGCGGTTGCCCTCGCATCAGTTTCCGCAGGGTCACTGGCGCGTATGGTGCGTTCCAGCATGTTAGAAGTGCTCAATCAGGAATATGTGCTTACTGCCCGCGCAAAGGGGTTATCCGAACGTATCGTTATTTTTCGACATACCTTGCGTAACGCCTTGATTCCGGTAATCACCATTCTGGGTTTAATGTTTGGTAATCTGCTGGGCGGTGCTGTTATCACAGAAACGATTTTTGCAAGACTTGGCATTGGACAATTATACGTAGAAGCTGTGCTACAAAAAGACTTCCCGTTGGTACAGGGCATGACACTCTTCATCGCGTTGACCTATGTGATTGTGAACCTCTGTATTGACATTATTTATGCAATGGTAGATCCACGGATTCGCTATGACTGATAGCCAGGCATTATCTGCTGAGATCGCGAATATAAAACAAAATGATCAGGCATATAAATTCATACGTCGCATCTTTCGTAGTCGAAATGTGGTTATCGGCGGTTTTGTGCTACTCATCATTGTTTTTATGGCTGTTTTCGCGCCACAGATCACACGTTATGATCCCGCAGAACAGTTTAGGCGTAATCGACTAGAACCACCGAGTGCAGAACATATCTTTGGTACTGATAATCTTGGACGAGATATATTTTCCCGCGTGCTTTATGGTGGACGTATTTCGCTACAGGTTGGCTTATTTTCTGTTGCTATCGGCTTGAGTATTGGCACCAGTCTAGGCTTAATTGCCGGTTATTATGGACGCTGGGTCGATAATGGCATTATGCGGTTGATTGATGTTATGCTGGCGTTTCCGGGTATATTACTCGCGCTGGCGATTATTGCTGTGTTAGGGCGCGACCTACAAAATGTCATGATCGCGGTGGGTGTATCATCTATTCCAGTATATACACGTATTGTGCGTGGCAATACACTTTCCATCCGTGAGACTGAATATATTCTTGCCGCCAGAGCGCTGGGGCTTCCTGATCGACGGGTATTGTTTTTGCACATCCTGCCAAATGTTATGGCACCAATCATCGTGGTTGCGACGAACGGTATTGCCGGCGCGATTATCGCAGGTGCGGCGTTGAGCTTTCTCGGTTTAGGCGCACAACCACCTGACCCTGAGTGGGGGCTGATGCTGGCACAGGGGCGCGAATACATCCGTGTTGCCTCCTGGGTCACCACTTATCCCGGCTTGGCAATTATGATTACTGTCTTATCGATCAATTTATTAGGCGATGGTTTACGCGATATTCTTGACCCACGCCTGAAAATTTAACCACAGCCCTATTCGGATCAAACTTGCTTACCCTTTAACAAATTTGTGGAATATATATGACCAATCGACCAA
>DAOTXB010000495.1:0-2977 GCA_034435575.1 Anaerolineae bacterium | reverse complement strand
TACCGTTTGGCGAAGGCGATCAATTCACGAAAGGCGATCAGCGCGTCATCACGGGAGGGATAGGCATCGGTCATGGAAAGCCACGCTAACCCTTGCTTCAGGTGTGTTTCCGCGTCGGTGGTGGTGGTCGCGCTCATGTACCATGCGTCCATCGCGTGGACAACTGCCCGATTGCGCGTGGTCAGATCGCGGATGGTCTGGCGCTGTTCAGGGGTGGTTGCCTCGTCCATATAAATCTCCATCAACGCGAACATGGTCGGATGATCGTCAGGATGGGCTTTGAATTGCACGAGTAATGCGGTCAGGTCAGATGCTGGTTGTGTCATAGGAAAATTTGAAAATGCTCACAATGTTTGGGGCGAATAAAGGTGACAATACGTTGTGTCTCCATTATCGCACGGATCGATTCGAAATCAACGCTTGCAAGAGGGCGACAAATCGTGCCTTATCCGCTTCCAGCACCACATTGATGTTCGGCGGGGACTTCAACAAGCTCAGATGATCGACGACGGTTTGCCCACGACACAGGGTACTCTGTGTTTCTATCGCCACATACAGGCTCTTGGTCACTGTCGCAATGTCCGGGTCAATCGCCACTGCCATCGCAATCGGGTCGGGCAAGTCAAAACCGGGGAGTTGTGTCACGCCCTGATTATAGCTGAGGACGGCACTTTGAATATCCACACAAAATTCTGCCAGAGGCGTGCCCAGATCACGCATTGCCTGCGCCTCTGATGCCGTAAGCATGGCGTACTTGCGCGAAATATCCCACCCGACCATGGTTAAGGGCATCCCACACTCAAACACAATTTTCGCCGCGTCAGGGTCAACCCAGATGTTATATTCTGCGACGGGGGTTACATTGCCGTAGGAATCGCTCACACCACCCATCACAACACAACGCCCAACCTTCGCCGCGATGGTCGGATCTTTCAGGATTGCCAGCGCGATATTGGTCAATGGACCGAGCGTCACCAGTGTAATTTCGCCCGGATTCCGGTTAATCGTATCGACGATCACATCCACCGCATAGCCCTCCTGCGGGGTGCGACTGTGCAGGGGTAAGCCAATATCGCCCATCCCATCATTACCATGCGTATCCTGTGCGGTGACCAATTGGCGCATCATCGGATTCGCCGCACCGCGATACACCGGTACATGCGCCTCGCATAGTTCCACCGTGTAGAGCGCGTTTTGTAATCCCTGCTCCACCGGCACATTGCCCGCGACTAAAGTGATCGCCTCTACTTGAACATCAGGATGTTCCAACGCCATCACCAGCGCAACGGCATCATCAGATGCGGTATCGGTATCGATCAAGAATCGGCGCATGGTATTCTCCCTATTGTGTGACGAAAAGTCCATTATACAGTAGATTGGGACATATAATGGGTGTGTTAACCGACAAACGAGAGCGCATATGATAACCGGTATTTTTTCATTGGATTGGGCACTCATCAGCTTATCGCTATTTAACGCCATGTTGATGCTGTGGTTGGGCTTAACATTAATGCTGACCGCAGAACGGCGCACATGGGGCGTGTGGATTATCGAAGAGGGTCTGTTGTTGGGCGCATTATTTTTCATCGTCCATACCATCATTCTCGGCTTCGAGCATACCCAATTCTGGCAAAGTCGTGACCTTAATTTCTGGTGGCGTTTAGGATGGATGCCGGTTGTGCTGGCACCGCTGGCATGGTATGTGGCGATTTTGTGGTATTCCAGCTTTTTCGATAGCCTCAATTCACCGTTGTTCCGGCGACATTTCCCCTTTCTGACGTTGGCGGTGTTGTTTGGCGGGGTGATTCTCGCGCTGATCGCCTTCACACGCCCGATGCCAACCTACTTACAAATGGTCAATTTTGATCTTTCAGACACGCTTAACGTGCGCGGTATTCCGGTGCTATTTTTGCTGTATCCACCCTATGCCCTGCTGTGTATTGTCATGCCGATTGACGCGCTCCTACGCCCGGAACCGTCCCACCGTATGATGGGTGATCTGGCACGTAAACGCTCCCGTCCGTGGTTGTTGGGTGCATCTGCCATGTTGTTGGGTGTGGTTGTTGTTGTGGCGCTGTTTCTGTTGGTAATCGCCGTTTATGCGGGCAGTGGTCTATATGGCACCGGTGCGCTCCTCTCAGAGATCAACGCGCGGAGCGGAATCTCTACACAGGGCATCGTCATCTTATCCGCGTTCGACCTCTTGCTGACAGCATTGATCGCGGTGGCGATTACGCTCCTCGGTCAGGCGGTGGTCACCTACGAAGTCTTCACCGGAACCACCCTGCCTCGACGCGGGTTTTTACGCCATTGGCGCAACACCATTCTGTTGTCCGTCGCCGTTTCAATCTTTGTCGGCTGGTCGCTCGTCTGGCAACCGTTACCTGTGTATAGTTTGTTGATTATGGCAGGCGTGATTATCATATTTTATGCCCTGTTGAGCTGGCGCTCGTTTGTACAACGAGATTTGTTGATCGCGCGCCTACGCCCCTTCGTCAGCATACAGGGTGGGATTCAACCTGCGATTACCGAGACACCGCGTCCGCGTGCCAGTCGTTTTTTTGAGACTATCTGCGAAGGCATGCTCAGTGTGGAGCGTGCCTATCTCTTGCCGATGGGCGCGTTTGCACCACTGGTAGAGGCACCTCTCGCCTATCCACCGGACGCCTCCCCGCCGGAGTTACCCCTCAGCCCGACCATGTTCAACGATTCGTTCACCGAAAGCCATACCGTACCTCTCCGGCTTGACCCGACAGATTACACCGGCTTTGAATGGGCGATTCCGTTGTGGTCGGAACGGGGATTGAGCGGGGTGCTGTTACTCAGTCGTAAGCGTGCAGGTGGCTTATACACGCAGGAGGAAATCGACTTTGCGCGTACCGCCAGCGAACGTCTGATAGAAATGCTAGCGAATGACCAGATGACCCAGCGCTTGATGGCGTTGCAACGGGTTCGTCTTAGCGAAAGCCGTGTGATG
>DAOTXB010000494.1:0-4638 GCA_034435575.1 Anaerolineae bacterium | reverse complement strand
AAGCTATACGGTGCATCAGGAATGTCAACGTCGCTGGTGACATCAGAGGTGATTTGAAGGAACACACCGCTATTTGGACCCCCTTTATGGAACTGTCCGGTGCTGTGTAGATAACGCGGTCCATAACCGAGGGTGACGGCGCGTTTGGTCACATGGCGCAGGCGACGACGCACAATTTCCAGTTGTTCGTCAATGGCATCATCATAGGGCAGATATGCCAGAATACCGAAGTAATCGCCGGAATGTGTACCAGTAATCAACGCGGCGAGTAGTTCTGTCCGGCTGTTGCTATCGTAGCCGTGTTGATTGCAGAGTTCACGTAAGGGGGCAAGCGTGTCTTCGCCCGCATATAACTTGACATGGTCGCCACTCAAGAAGGGTTCGACCTCCGGCAATTCGCCGTTTTCTTGATAGTAGTCCAACAGCTCGTTGGTGTTGTTCTTGCTTTCGGTCACGTTGGGTTCATCAAACGGATTGATGTCTAGCATCTTACCCGCGATGGCAGTGGCGAATTCCCACCGGAAGAATTCCGCGAACATGGCATATTTGTCTTGTAAGTAGAGTGTCAGACGCGGGTGTCCGGCTTCGCGCAGGGCTTTGATATGCGCGTCCAGCTCATCATTACCATCGTCGCCTTCTAGCTTAAGATAGATGAATTGGCGATCTGTGGTGTAATCGTGTGGACGACCTACCGTTGCCCCGACTACTGGCAATAAGCCTTTACCCTCTTTACCCACACTTTCCGCAACCAACTGTTCCGCCCAATTGCCAAATGTGTTGATGGATTGGCTGGCAAAAATGCCGATTTTGTCTCGCCCTTGTAATCCAATCGCACCCATGATCGCGCCAAGCACAACGCCCGGGTTACTCTCTGCGGTGATGGTCGGTCCACAGGCTTTAATCATGCCTTCCGCATTTTCACGCACACGGGGCATATCGACACCGATTAACGCGGCGGGGACTAAGCCGAAGTAGCTCAATGCGCTATAGCGACCACCGATGTCTGATGGATTGATGAACATATCGCGGAAGTTATTGTCCTCGGCGATTTTTTGTAGTTTTGAGTCCGCATCGGTGATGGCGATAAACTGGTCGCCTTTTTCGCCAGTTTGTTGATAAAAGTATTTGTAGAACGATAATGTTTCTACCGTGCCACCGGATTTACTGGCGACGATAAACAGCGTCTTGTTGATGTTGATGGCATCTTCAATCGCCTTGACTGCCTGTGGATTGGTGCTATCCAGCATCAATAATGACGGGAAGCCCTCCGCAGAGCCAAAGGTGCGATAGATGACTTCCGGCGCGAGGCTACTGCCGCCCATGCCGAGCAATACGACATGCTCAAAATCTGTCGCTTTGATCGCTTCACCCAATTGCTTAAGGCGGTCAAAGTCAATCGTGTCAAGAATGTTCAGCCAACCAAGACGATTCTCGATTTTGTTGATGATCGGTCCGTTGTCCTTCCACAGACTCCCGTCAATGTTCCACATGCGCGATGCGGCGTAATCATTGCCCAGTCGTTCGATCGCTTCATCAACCTTGTCGGCATAAATACCCAGCGCGAGATGGCTTTTATAGGCTAGTCCGGTTTTAATCATGATCCGTTTGGCTTCGACCTGAGTCAGGAGTTCTTCAAATGCGGTGATGAACGAATCAACACCGTCATCTTGCAGGCGATTGGTGACTTGCTCCATATCCACCCCAACCTCCGCGAGCATATCAAGCGTATCTTCGATATTTTCGATCCCGTCGATCAGGGTTTCTTCGACTGTCCCATGATCTTTGAACGCGTCCAATGTGCCGGGCGGGACTGTATTGACGGTGTGTGCGCCGATGAGCGAATCGACATATTTGGTATCGGGATATGAGGGGTTTTTGGTGCTGGTAGATGCCCAGAGCGGACGTTGTACACTGGCACCTGCGTCGCGTAATTTGCTAAAGCGGTCACCCTCGAACAGATCAAGAAAACGCTTATAGGCGAGTTTTGCGCTAGCGACGGCGGCGGTTCCCAGTAAGCGACTGTTGGCGGCAACACGACTGCTATCGCCTTTCATTTTGGCGGTATGGATGTTGCTCTCAAGGATACGATCTACCAGCGCGTCAATCCGGCTGAGGAAGAAGCTGGCAACTGACGCGATATTAGAGACATCTTCGCCCGCGTCTAAACGGCGTTCCAACCCTTTGATGTAGGCTTCTGCGACTTGAACATAATTTTCTACGGCGAAGATCAGCGTGACGTTGACGTTAATGCCACTGGCGATGGTTTCCTCAATCGCGGGGATACCTTCTGGTGTGGCGGGAATTTTAATCATAACATTGGGACGGTCTACAGCCTGATATAAACGCGCCGCTTCTTTGACTGTACCTTCGGTATCACGGGCAAGTTTTGGTGAAACTTCTAAGCTGACATAGCCATCACGCCCGTCAGTTTCATCATAAATGGGGCGGAACATATCGGTTGCGGCTTGAATATCTTCGATGGCAAGTGTTTCATAGATTTCGTCAGCCTCAAGATCAAGCAGATTACTGATGGTGTCGTCGTAATCGTCGGAATTACCAATCGCTTTCTGGAAGATCGCCGGGTTCGATGTGACACCAACCACGCCCATGTCATTAATCAGCGTGTCAAAGGTGCCATCATTGAGCAATTTGCGCCGGATGTTGTCTATCCAGATGCTTTGCCCATGTTTCTGTACATCAACCGGTGGATTTGTCATGGTTTGGGGGTCTCCTCATAAATTTGTGTGATTTAAGTTAACGTGTGTCCGGTAACGAGTAAACGCTATGTTGGCGGTGACCGGTAACTGCCGTCAGCGTAGATACGTATATTTAGATGATGCCAATTATACCAACCGACTCCATAATATCACTAATACCATCGTCAAACCGTTGGCTATCAAACAAACTCTCTATACTTCTGACGGGTTAAACACGTTTTTTCATACGAAGATCACAGCAATGTTTTAGCGCTGGAATACGGATGTATCTAATTCTCGCAAGAGGGGCATCCCCAAAATCTGTTGACAGAGTATTGCCACATCAATTGATCGTGGATAATTGGGTAGATGGACACCTGCTGGCGCACCCGCCAAGATTAAGGGAGAAAGCGAATCCTGTGCATGTAATGTGCCGTGTGATCCGCTCTCGTGAATATCAAATTCGGGCATGATAATATCGTGACCCGGACATGCTGTCAGCCAGATATTACCGCTCCGCTGAAAGTCAAGCGCGGTGGCAATACGCTCAAACGCATTGGGATATTCCGGGAAGTGGAGTGTGCCATCCTCATGTAAAATGCCACTTAATGTTGATAAATCGCCTGACCAGTGCCATGTAAATCCGTAGCGGTCTTTGCCCTGTGCATCACCCGTCGGCACATTGTCACCACTTTGCCAAAAATGGAGCGTACCCCGGTCAGCGGTAAACACCATGTAACCATTGCCATCGTCATTAAGTAAGTCATGGCGTAAGATCACTTGATCGATCCGATCTTCTGCCAGTGCATCCGCAATCACACGGTCAACAAAGGCGCGTTTCGGTGTATTGAAATAGATTTGGGCGGCTCTAAGATTTGGGCAGACCATGAGTTGCTCGTTATTTTCCCAGGTCTTGCCCGGCTCAACAATTGAGAATTCGCGTAACAATTGAGAGAGATCAATCCCTCTGCGTTCTTCATCATGAGTCATGTCGGTCTGGGCATGGTCACCGGTAACGATCACCGAGAAATAATCCAACATATTTTCCAAACCACCCATTAAAGTGATAAATTCACCCAGCCGTTTATCAAAATGCTCCAATGTGGAGACAGCTTCTCGTGGTCCGTCTTCATGACTATCCCAGTCGTTATCCGGGCAATAGGCGACGGTGAAATCTGGCAATGTGCCTGTTCTGGCGAGTTCATCTAGAATATCAAATGTGTTGTCATCATTGAAACCATAGCGGTTAAACATCCCGCCAGTGCCATTAATATCTTCCTGTTCGGTGATTTGCCCATTGCGGACGAAATCGCCCAGATAAAAGACCGACGGTCCTTCGACAATGTCTGAAAATGGAATACCGGGGATAAGCCCTAATAGCAGAGGCATGTTGATTTCATGTTTTACCAGTCCTTTATAAACGAAAAAGTTTAAGCAGGCGGCGGTTTTACCAGAACGCTCCACACTTTCAAACAGGGTTTCATGGGTGATTAATTCGTTACTGAGGCGGATCAAAAAGCGCTCATAAAAGTGATGTGGACCTTCTTTAAGCACGACCTTTACATCGCCACCGAAATATTCGGTTGTATGTGTTTCCGGGTTGTACCAATACACGCCGGGAACGCCATGTTCATCAGGGTAAACACCCGTAATCAGCGTAGAAAGCGCCGCCGGTGTGATGCTGGGGAAAATGGCTGTGGATTCCTGATTAACTTCGCCAGCGTCGATCAATGCCTGTAAATTCGGCAATTTGCCTTCGCTCAATGCCGGGAACATCACCCGTGATGCTAGCGCGTCGATGATAAATAATAAAACTTTTTTCTGAGTCATAATTTTCCCCTCGTTTGTTATACGTGTTATTCTATCCTGTTATAACAGGGCATACACCTAATGCTGATTAAATCTAAGATAAATAGTTGGTGAATGAATCAATAATGTTGTC
>DAOTXB010000493.1:0-10848 GCA_034435575.1 Anaerolineae bacterium | reverse complement strand
ACAAATTCAGCAATCCGATATGAAATCATCCAGCTTGATTCCTCTACAGGGCGACAAATTTTTCTATCGCCGCGTGGTAATGCCGTCGCGTTCTTTTCAGAAGGTAGTGCAGAACGAGCAAGCGGGCTTTATGTGATTGACCTTTCTTTTGGCATCGCACAACGGGTGCTGAATATCTCATCACTTGTTCAGCGTGGCATCTTCAGTGAGCCAACATGGTCACCAGAAGGTACTAAACTAGCAGTTACGCGTGAAAATGGCTATGAACTTGACATTTATTCGTTCGAGGTCGAAACGAGTACATGGGAAAACCTAACGAATTCACCCGCAAACGAAATTTTTCCCGTTTGGTCGCCAGATGGACGTTATCTCGCATTTGTCTCGGATCGTTCCGTTTGTCCATCATGGTTACCAGATACGCCAAATAGCTGTAATCCTGACGAAAACTTCTTTACCGGCGGGCTAGTGTATATACTAGACACAACCAACGGAGAAATATCTGAGGCATCAGACACATGGACAAACGAACCACCCCGCTGGATCAATAATCGTTTGATGATTATTGCTGGCGTTGACCCTAATGGTGACTTACTGAACCCACAGCGCTCACTCACAATCGCAGACATCGCAAGTGGCTTGTCACAAGAACTCACGTTAAGCGACGAAACCACAACGCCAGTATATCTTTCCGATGCATGGACACAAAATGGCGGTTTGGTGATTTTTCAACGGGCATCAGCTACGTCAAATCAATTAGTCATAGCCCGCACATCCGGGGAGATTGTCGAGACTATTGATGATTTCTCATTTGCACGCTTTAGCTTTTCTGCAGATTGGTCACCCGATGGCAGTCGCCTTGTAATCGGAGGCTCCGAAGGACAATGTCCATATGGTATTGTGGTGCTGGAAAACACCAATTATGACGTTGTCGCTAATGGTAATCCGCCCCCGACAATGTGTGATCCGATATTTTCACCGAATGGGCAATTTATCGCCTTTGATGGTGTGAACCCCAGTGTTGGTGATGGACGCGTGGATATTTACACGACAAACGCCAACGGATTCAGCGCAACAAATCTGACAGCGAACCTGCGCGGACAAACCCGTTTACTCGGTTGGGTCTCGCCTTAAGCTATGGCTATGCACTATCAATAACGGTATAGTTATAGTCAGATTTTGAAAACACGCAAAGAGGGAAATCATGACTCCATTATCAGAAAAAGTTGCAATCGTGACGGGCGCGAGTCGTGGAATTGGCAAGGGTATTGCGTTAGCACTAGCAAAACGTGGCGCAAAAGTCGTTGTCAATTTCAATAGTAGCGGTGATGCCGCACAAGAAGTCGTTGACAAAATCATAGCAGATGGTGGCGAAGCGATGAAATTTATGGCAGATGTCAGCGAAGAAGGTCAGGCAAATGCACTCATTAAAGCCGCCACAGAAGCCTACGGCAAGTTGGACATTCTTGTAAATAATGCCGGCACCACCCGCGATAATGTCATCATGATGATGAAACCAGAGGACTTCGACACAGTTATCAATACAAATTTGCGTAGCACATGGTTATGTTCCAAAGCGGCAGTACGTACAATGATGCGTAAGCGCTATGGACGAATTATCAATATTACCAGCGTAAGCGGTGTTGTCGGGCAATCCGGGCAAACCAATTATAGCGCCAGTAAAGCGGGCATCATCGGCTTAACAAAATCACTCGCACGCGAGGTCGCCAGTAGAAGCATCACGGTAAACGCAATCGCGCCCGGATTTGTACTGACCGACCTCACCAAAGACTTACCAGAAGACCTCACTGCCCAACTGAACGACTTTATTCCCCTCGGACGTTGGGGTGAAATTGAAGAAGTTGCCAATGCAACAGCATTTCTGGCATCGGATGAAGCCTCTTACATCACAGGACACGTGCTTCATGTCGACGGTGGCATGGCAATGTAATCGACAGAGATATGCACAAAATTGATTTTTAGGAGGCACAATGTCCTACAAAACAATTAAATATGATGTCAAAGATAATGTTGCGACAATCACGCTAAATCGCCCGGAAACGTATAATTCACTTAACTTAGCGATGCTCAAAGACCTGACTCATGCGTTTAGAGCAATTAAGCAAGATGCTAAGGCACGAGCGGTTATTCTCACGGGAGAAGGACGCGGTTTCAGTAGTGGTGCTGATTTGATGGAAATTCAAAGTCAAATTGCAAATATTAACATCACTGAAACATTGCGGTGTGGTTTAAATATCATTGTTGAAAGCATGCGAGTACTTGAAAAACCAATCATCTGTGCGGTAAATGGGGTTGCCGCCGGAGCCGGTGCAAGTATCTGTTTAGCCTCTGACTATAGAATTGCTTCAAAAAATGCAGGGTTTGTATTCGCCGCCTTCGTAAACATTGGTCTTGTGCCTGATGCAGGGAGTACATACTTGCTACAAAAGTTGGTGGGACCCGCAAAAGCGTTTGAACTTCTCATGCTTGCCGATTCCAAGAATCGTATTGATGCCCAGACCGCACACCAACTTGGCATTATCAATCATGTGGTTGCACACGATGACCTCATGCAAGAGACAAGCACACTTGCCACAAAACTCGCCACTATGCCCACCAAGGCAATTGGTATGACAAAACGTGCTATCCAACGCTCTGCTACAGCGTCCACACTTTCAGAAGCACTGGACTACGAAGCCCAATTACAGGGTGTTGCCTTCAAAACATACGATTTTCAAGAAGGTGTCGCCGCATTTATCGAAAAACGTGAGCCCAAATTCAAGGGAGAATAACGCGAATATGAGTACGATTTTTTCTAAAATTATCAATAAAGAAATACCTGCCGACATCGTCTTTCAAGATGATCGCGTGACCGCATTTAAGGATATTAACCCACAAGCACCTACCCATATCTTGATTGTCCCGAATAAAGAAATTTCTACGGTTGATGACATTGACGAATCTGATGAGGCAGTTTTAGGCTATATGTTCATCGTGGCGCGTAACATTGCCCGTGAACAAGGGATCGCAGACGACGGATTCCGACTGATTATCAACTGTCGCGATAATGGCGGGCAGGAAGTGTATCACTTACATATGCACCTATTGGGCGGACGACAACTTGGTCCTATGCTTGCCAAGCGCAACTAACAGCCTCTATGTAACAAACAACGATGCCCAACCATTTGTGTAAACAGTCGGGCATCGTTGTTTAGCACTTTATCATGAGACTAAACTCTAGTCATCAAGCATGTTACGCAGTACGGTCTGCAAAATACCACCATTTCGATAGTAATCTACCTCAACAGGTGTATCGATACGCGTAATCGCAACAAATTCCTTCACGCGACCATCTTCAGCAGTTGCTTTTACGTCGACTTTTTGTCCCGGTTGAATGTCATTATCTATGCCGACAATGTCAAAGTGTTCGTGTCCAGTTAAGCCTAGACTTTGCCATGTCTGTCCATCTTCAAACTGTAACGGCAACACACCCATCATGACAAGATTACTGCGGTGAATGCGTTCGTAACTTGCGGCGATAACCGCCTGCACACCGAGGAGCAATGTGCCCTTAGCCGCCCAATCACGACTTGACCCCATTCCGTAATCATTACCCGCAAGAATAACGAGTGGTGTTCCGTCGTCGATATACCGCATTGCGGCATCATAAACCGGCATCTCTTCGCCCGTTGGCAGGTAGTAAGTTACCCCACCCTCGCTACCCGGTACCAGTAGATTACGCAGACGGACATTCGCAAATGTGCCACGCATCATCACTTCATGGTTACCGCGCCGGGAACCATAACTATTGAATAAACGACGTTCTACATCATGGTTCTTGAGGTATTCACCGGCTGGACTATCACTTTTGATATTACCTGCTGGTGAGATGTGATCAGTAGTGACACTATCACCACCAAGGATCAATACACGAGCACCGTGAATTTCTTCGATATTATCTGGTTTTGGCGATAAATCGATAAAAAATGGCGGTTCTTGAATATATGTACTTTCGCCATTCCATTCGTAAACAGCTTCGTCTGTACTTGGGATGGCATTCCATGTTTCGTTACCATCATAAACATTGCCGTATTGTTCTTTAAACATTTCCGGCGACAAGCTGGATTGAATTGTCTTGATAATTTCGTCTTGAGAGGGCCAAATGTCCTTCAAGAACACATCATTACCGTTCTTGTCCTGCCCTAGTGGTTCATTGTTGATATCAATGTCAACCGTCCCTGCGAGTGCATAAGCCACCACCAGTGGCGGCGATGCGAGGAAGTTGGCACGAATATCTGGACCAATACGCCCGCCAAAGTTACGATTCCCGCTCAAAACAGAGGCGGCGACCAGATCACCTTCATGAATCGCATTAGATACGGGTTCAGGTAATGGACCACTGTTACCAATGCAGGTTGTACAACCATAACCAACCGTGTGGAAGCCAAGTTGTTCTAAATATGGGGTTAATCCAGATTTATCAAGATATTCTGTGACAACCTTTGAACCCGGAGCGAGACTAGTCTTTACATATGATTTGCTTGTCAGACCAAGGTCAACCGCTTTCTTTGCCAATAAACCAGCACCGACCATCACGGAAGGATTACTGGTGTTTGTACAGCTTGTGATTGCGGCAATTACCACAGAACCATGTGTGATTTCTGCGCTACTACCATTATTCTTCACGGTGGCTTTGTTATCGAGTTGATCTGCGGCTAACTCAAAACCCTGTGGACCAAGCGGTGCTGTAAGCACTTTGTTGAATGTATCTTTAAGGTCACGCACTAGGATACGATCTTGTGGGCGCAAGGGTCCTGCCATGCTTGGTTCTACTGTGCTCAGATCAAGCTCCAAAGTATCGTTATATTCAGGGTCTGCCATATCATTTGTACGGAAGATTCCCTGTTCCTGGCAGTAACGGCGTACAAGTTCAATCACATCGGCTTCGCGTCCGGTACGCTCCATGTAACTGAGTGTTTCCTCATCAATTGGGAAGAAACCCATTGTCGCACCATATTCCGGTGCCATATTCGCAATTGTGGCGCGATCTGGCAATGACATACTGCTCAGACCTGTGCCAAAGAATTCTACGAACTTCCCAACCACACCCTTTTTACGAAGCATTTGCGTCACGACCAATACGAGGTCGGTTGCGGTTGCGCCTTCCGGCAGACGACCAGTGAGCTTAAAGCCAATTACCTGTGGCATCAGCATGTAGATCGGTTGCCCGAGCATCGCCGCTTCTGCCTCGATACCACCGACGCCCCAGCCAAGCACGCCCAAGCCGTTAATCATCGTTGTGTGGCTGTCTGTACCCACCAGTGTGTCCGGCAGAGCAACTTTTCCACCTTGGGGATCATCATAAAGCTGAACTGCTTTTGCTAAATACTCAAGATTGACCTGATGTACAATCCCTGTGGCGGGTGGTACAACTTTGAAGTTATCGAATGCTTTTTGTCCCCAATGAAGGAATTCATAACGCTCGCTGTTGCGTTCAAACTCAAATTGAGAGTTCAATAAAATCGCGTCATTGCGCCCGAAGACATCAACCTGAACAGAGTGGTCAATAACCAGATCCACTGGGCATACCGGGTTAATCTTCTGTGGGTCACCACCAAGTCGTTTCATCGAGCTACGTAATGCGGCGAGATCAACTACCGCCGGAACACCTGTAAAATCTTGTAAGATTACACGTGCGGGTTTAAAGGGGATTTCAACCGCATTGTAATTATTGGCATCCCACCCGGCTAAGTTGTGGATGTCTTTTTCCTGTACTTCATGCCCATCAAGGTTACGGAGTGCATTTTCCAGGAGCACCTTGATACTGAATGGTAGTTTTTCGACATTGCCAATTCCGGCATCAATCAACGCCTGCAACCGATAAATGACGGCATCGCCGTTTCCGGTGTCAAATGTACCTCTTGCACCGAATGTATCTAATTTTTTGCTCATATTTTGCACCTCAAGATTAACTAACGGTATCAACTAACAAATTTTCATGGCTAAATCGGGGGGAATACCTCCTAATTAGGTGTTCATTCTACCTAAGTATACGCGTCTTGTCAGTTCTTCATCCACACTTCTCGTTTATGCAGACAATAAAAAAATCTTATACAAGTAAAAGTGTGTCACATAATTTTACCGAGAGCTAAAGCGCAAACATCGCAATAGTGTACTAAAATACCTGTAGATACTTTCCGTGATACAAGCCTTTAAGGATGAATCATGAGCAGTGAATCTCAGGATGAGTTACCCATTCCGCATGACGCAAAAGCAACAGCAAATAATCGGCTAAGACGGCTTCAAGAGCACAGTCGTTCAGATATTCCTGCAATGATGGCTCATCGCTCTATGAGCACATTCACACTCCAGCAAGAACCCATGCCAGAAGAGGCATTTGACCATATATTGGTCGTCGTATATCCGCAGGATCCATTCGTCGGCGAACCAGAGGTACGCACGATGAGTGTGCGCGATATACAGTCTGGATTAATCAATTCACGCGTGAAAATACAGGATAGCGCCGGGCACAACATTGCTACAGCAGACGAAGATGGCAATTTCTTGTATTGGCCGGATACCCCGCAATTTAATCAGATCAACACATTCTATTACACCACATTTACCTTACGGATGCATGAACGTTACGCACGCCGGGCATTACCATGGTCATTTCCCTCACCACGCATCATCATTGATCCACACGTTGGGGATGAGGCAAATGCATTTTACAATGAGCAAGATAAAATGCTGGGCTTCCACAATTTTACGCTTGATGGCGACATATATAGTACAGCTCATAGTGCAGACATAATCAGCCACGAAGCCGCTCACGCCGTTTTAGATGGTGTGCGTGACCTCTATAACGAATCTTTCGGTTTAGGTCCTTCTGCGTTTCATGAGAGCTTTGGCGATATGACCGCCATGCTCGTTGCATTACACGATGATTCGCTAATTCGTCGGCTGTTAGATTGGACAGAGGGCAATATTCGCTTAGATAATTTTGTATCGCAGGTTGCAGAACAACTCACCGGTTTACTCATCAACAAGGCGATGCGTACACACACGGTTTATCTGCGAAACGCAATCAACGACTTGCATTACAAAGCCTTTGATGACCTCACCTATTCGCCGACAAATCCTGAGTTCGAACTTGGTTTACAGAATCATAATTACTCACGACTATTTACGGGTGCATTTTATGATATTTTCGCAGAAATTTATGAGTATTACCAAGAAAATATGCCCGCGCATGTAGCCATTTACCGTGCCCGTGATACTGTTGGTTATTTGCTGATGTCAGCGATTGAATTGGGTCCTGTTGGCGAGTTTTCATTCGCAGATATGGCACGCGCCTTTATCGCCGCAGATCATGCGATTTACAATGGCAAGCATCGTACTCATCTTTCTAAAGTCTTTCAAGGACGGGGTTTACTCACACGAAATGAAATCACAACATGGGTTAATCAACTAGAAGCCACACCAGAAATACAATTACCCAATACGATAAATTCTGCGATGGCTTCTGCCTTATTTTTAGAGCAAGAAATAATGCCGGCTCTCAAACTTCAACCAGAATCTGAACTTATCCCAATGTCAACCTATCGTAATGCCGCCGGTTTCGCATATCTCACATATTTTTCATCACGCGGTATGACACTCCGAGGCACACAATATAAGGAGTTCAACGGCGCAAATATTGATGTATTTGGCGGTTTAACACTGATGTTTGATCCAAAGAATCGGTTGCGTTGTGCATTCTATCGTCCGGTAAACGATGAGGATGTTCGGCAGATTAGTGTGTTAACCGCAGAACTTATTCGCACTGGATTGATCGTATCGAATATTCAACAAAGTATTGTCTACCAGCGTTATGCTACACCTGAAGGTTTATATGTTTCTGCGCCAGCATATGCTGATGGTCAAAAACCGCCGGCAAGATTGGTCAAATATCCGGTGCTTTTCGATCCGATTGATGATAATGTGCGTTACTTTACAGAATACCTTAACGAATTGCAGGAGCATCAAGAAAATCGCAGAAAAGCCTCGGAGAATTCCAAGGATTAGAAATTATCATTTTACATTTGAGAGCGAGTGCTGTAGACTAATGCGCCGTGAACATACACCATTTATCATGGAGAAAATGACGCATGGCAAAACGTAAATCTTCACGTTCTTCATCATCCAGTAGTAGTGAGAAAGGACGACGTTCTAGAACACGGGAACGGAGGGAACAACGCGAGAAGGAAAAACAGCGCCAACAACAAATTGTCATTATTATCGGTGTGGTTGTCGCCGCAATCGTGATCGCGGGTCTATTGATTGTCGCCAACCAACCGGCTGATGCACCAGTACCGGAAGACCTCGTTGCCCGTTATGAGAACATTCCCCAAACACAGACCGATGAAGGCTACTTTCGTCTAGGTCGTCCTGATGCGCCAGTGCGTGTTGAAGAATTCTCCAGTTTTTCCTGTCCAGGATGTGAGCAATTTTTCAGCGCAAATATGGATAGTCTTGTCGAGCTTGTACGGACAGGTGCGATTTCGTTTACCTTCGTCCCACAGGTAACAGGTAGCCTGCTCAATGCAGAAGGTGCCGCCCGCGCGGCTATTTGTGCAGGTGAACAAGGGTTATTCTTTGAATATCATGATATGCTGTTTGATTGGCATACACGTTTTGGTAATCAGGCATTTTCACAAAATCGTTTGCGCTCTGGGGCAGAAAATATCGGCTTAGACGTTGATACATTCAATGACTGTGCAACGAGTGGGCGATCCGGTGATATTGTTGATAGTGGGGTGAATGAGGGCGTGAGCCGTAGTATTCCTGGCACACCGTCAACGTATGTTAACGGATCACCGGTAACATCTAACTTCACCGCTATCAATGATGCAGTTCAAAGTGAATTGCGTGAAATCGGCGCTACACTTAACCCGATCCCAGCTGGAAATGCCGACGACGAAGATGCAGAAACATCGTCTGAGGATGCAGACGTAGAGGACACCGATTCTGAAAGCGAAAGCACACCGGAACCGGATGATACTGAAGACACATCGTCTGAGGATGAACCAGAAGCCGAATCTACCGAAGAAGCATCTGATTAATCACAAAATCTATAGTAGAAACAATGCAAAAGATCCACGATCACTGTTTGATGGTGGATCTTTTTGTTAGCATAATGCTTAGTTTATTTGAGGCGAAGCACTTGAGGTGATTGTTTGGGCACTTGTTCAATTTCTCCACGAGCTTCTAAATCCAGTTTAACAGTGGTTGTATACCAGCCAATCGACCCTTCAAAATTAGTCAGGTTTTTCTCAACAGCCGCGGGAAGTTCACTAAATGGAATTTCTTCTTGCTCACGGATTGCGCGTAAAATTGCATCACGCACTACATCGTATTTCGTTTTTTCGATGTTTGTCCCCAATTTCCCTTGTGGATGTTGCGTCAAAATACGTTCAGTCATACCTTCACTCTCACTTTCTGTTGATAATAAATAGATTTGCGACTTGTTTACCTGATGGATGCTAGGATAAATCTACGGTTGTCAATTTTTTATTCAAGCTCAATCGCCTGTGGTGAACTAAGATAATTATGTAGCGCCTTACGGCAAAGTCGTTTCCAACCGCTACCAAGCAGGAAGCTCACCGCGATGCCAGCAAGCCCTTCAAATCCAGTATGTTCTAATTTCACCTTTGTGCCTTCAGCCACTGGCGTGAGTGTCCATGTCACAACAGTCGGTTTTTTCATGGGACCACCCTGCCAGGTATACGCCAATTTCTTTGGTTCGTCGACCAATAAGACTTCACAATGGACGACGCCATCAAAACCAATGGACGATGCAGTACGAAAGGTAAATTGATGTCCCACATAAGGTTGAAAGTCTGTTTCCATCAGCCATGCAGATAGCGCTTTAGGATTCGTAATAGCTTTCCATACTTTTTCTGGCGGATGTGGATAGATTTCTTCGAGCATAATACTACGATTCATGTTCTTCATTTCCTCCACGCGGTGTATCATCAGGCATGGTATCCAGATAATTACGCAAACCACCAAGTTTACGTTTCCAGAAGCGTTGATAATGCCGTACCCAGATCTCAACCTCTTGTAGACGTTCCGGCTGTAGTTGGTAGAAATTTTCCCTGCCCTCTTGCCGTTTATTAACCAAACCTGATTGAAGCAAGATCGCCATGTGCTGTGATATAGCAGGACGGCTTATATCAAAATTCGTCGCTAAATGTGTCACTGTTGTGTCTTCATCTCTCAGCTGATCTAGAATTTGACGACGTACGGGATGGGCAATTGCCGTGAAAACATCTGCATTGGCATGTTGTGAAGTTTTGCTGTGCGATGGCATATGAATATCCAAATTTATTGAACAATTACATTATACGTAAGCAATAGCTTACGTGTCAAGTCTGAGTAACATAAGATCGCGTTGATGTTTACCAGAATCCCCACGTTTACCTTATACGCTGAACGAGTGCTTGACGTATGGCTACTCTATGGGTAATGTGAACGTCTCATTGATTACGCAAAGAAATAGAGTGTAATGACAAAACCTAAAGTGACAATCTACACCGACGGAGCCTGTTCTGGTAATCCAGGTCCGGGTGGATGGGGTGCATTATTGATTTATGATGGCAATGAAAAAGAGATCAGTGGTGGTACATCGAATACTACCAATAATCAGATGGAAATGACCGCCGCCATTGAAGCATTTGAAGCACTAAAGCAACCGTGCGATGTGACCATTTATACCGATAGTCAATACCTGAAAAACGGGATCACGTCCTGGATTCATGGTTGGCGGAAAAATGGCTGGAAGACCGCGAAAGGCAAAGCCGTCAAAAA
>DAOTXB010000492.1:0-6921 GCA_034435575.1 Anaerolineae bacterium | reverse complement strand
TCGGTTGAATCTGCACTAGCGGGTTTATTGTTTTTTGCGCTGGTCTTCGGCGCATATCGCATGATGCGTTATAAAGTGACTGGCTGGGGTATATTATTCATCAGTGCGGTGTTGCTGGTGTTATTGGGGTCTTTACCGCTGACCGAACTTGAACCGGTGACGGATGTGCGCGATTGGGTGATGAATATCCCCGTCAGCGCGGGTGGACGCGGTATTTTAATGGGAATTGCATTGGCGACAGTAGTGACCGGGGTGCGTGTTTTGATCGGTCAAGATCGGTCATATCGTGGATAACATCATGGTAGATTTTTCGACTAGCTTACAGCTAACGGCTAAAGGCTAACCTATGAGTGACGATTTCAACAGCGATGATCTCGATTGGCTCCGTGATGACGGGGACGATGGTGATAATTCATATAGCAGTGACGATGACGATTTAAGCCTGGAGCTTGATTGGTTGCGTGATGATGACGGCGATGACGATTCTCCGCGTACCACAGACGATTCTACGGGCTTAACCGGACAATTAGATTGGCAAGGTTCCGGCGATGATGAGTCTGGCGGTTCGCCTGATGAATCCAGCACCGGGGTCACGGGTCAGCTTGATTGGCAGGGTTCCGGCGATGATGATAAGTCCGGTGGCGCGTCTGATGAGACCAGTACCGGGGTGACTGGGCAGTTATCATGGCAGGGCGATGGTCGTGAGGAAGAATTTGAGCGTCAGTTGGACGAAGCAGAGGCTGAAGCCGAAAATATTGACGCATCTTCTTTCCTCGGCAATTCTGATGATAGCGATGATTCTGTGCCAGATGTTGATACGGGCGATCTGTCGTTACCGGAATGGATGCAAGATGTTGATATTTCGGATGAGCTAGAAGATGATTTAGAATCTCTCCCTGCGGACGCGCCAGAATGGTTGTCTGAGTCTGACATCGTTGAAGATGACCTCGATGGTTTGCCGGATGATGCCCCCGAATGGCTATCTGGCACAGGTTCCCTCACCGATGATTCTGTCGCGCAAACCCCCGAATGGCTGGCAGACACCGGATCGCTTCTTGATGACACAGATGTTGACGATGCCCCTGAATGGCTTTCCGATACCGGGTCACTTGTCGAAGATTCAATTAGCGATGATGCCCCCGAATGGTTATCAGACACCGGCGCATTGGCTCAAGACTCTGGCTTTGATGAAGCGGGAGAGACAATCCCCGATCAAGGTGAAGTTGCAGTGCCGGATTGGCTTGCAGGCACTGGCTCACTTTTGAGCGATGATGGTGACGACGATGAAGACTATGAAACACCGGACTGGTTAGCAGGCACGGGGTCGTTGCTGGCAGATGACAGCACACCCGGACCGATGCTAGCAGACGCACCGGATGCTGACGTAGGCGTACCCGATTGGTTGTCTGGCGGGGATGATTTCTCTGGCGAAGACACACCTGAGCCTGTATTAGAAGATGCACCGGATGCTGACGTAGGCGTACCCGATTGGTTATCCGGTGGTGACGATTTCGCTACGGATGACAGCGCAGAACCTGCATTTGAATCCGACTTGATGGATGATGCGCCACAAACACCAGATTGGTTAGATGAGCCAGTCATGTCACCTGAATCTGGCGATGAGATTGAATTTGATGCCTTTGATGCTTTTGAGACAGGTGATGAAGCATTTGCTGAAACTGAAGCCGAAGCACAGGTCGATGATTTCTCCGATCTGTTCGGTGAGGATGATTTCGCTCTAGAAACCGGGGCTGAGTCCGAAGACTTCGACCTGCTTGGTGAATTAACAACGGAGTCCGAAGAATTTGACCTGTTATTACAGCAAGAAGGTGATGAGGAAAGCGACTCGTTCAACTTGCTTGATGAACTTGGTGTTGGCGAAGGCACCGGCTTAACAGGTCTGCTCAATGAAGCAGATTCCCCTGCGGATGCGATCACTGACGACATCTTTGGCGATATTGATGGTGATGAAGAGGAGATCTTCGCGGAATCGCCGGAACCATCAGCCACTGGTGTGGAAATGAACACCGGCGAATTGAACGCGCTTTTCGGTGATGATCGTGATAATGATGATTTGTTCAGTGAACCCATCGCCGAAGTACCGGATGAAGCACTTGATGATTTATTCGGCGAGGTCGAGGACGAAAAGGAGATCTTCGCGGAATCACAGGAGCCATCAGCCGCTGGTGTGGAAATGAACACCGGCGAATTGAACGCGCTTTTCGGTGATGACGACGAGGATGAGCGAGTCGACTGGTTCGCTGAAGATGATGAGGGCGCCGCGGTGAGCGACTCACCGGATTGGCTAGATGATGTCGATGTCAACGACTTTGAACCGGAACCCGAAATCACGCCATCAGAAGATGCATCAGTTGTTGTACCGGGCGCACGCTACGATAATGTTGATGACTACCTCTCATCCTTCGGCGACGATAAATCACTCGCATTACCAGACACGGGGATGCTAGAGAGCGCGGCGATGGATAACGACTTTGATGCGCTGTTCGATACAGGCATTGATGAATTCGCCGATGAGGAAGACGAAGCACAACTTGAAGCACAGTTCGACGCATCGACCAACCCGGATCGTCCAGATTGGTTGGATGATGTAAACGTCAATGTCGGTGGCACTTCCGCTTCCGTAGCATTGCGTGGACAAAAAGATTCCCCGATTGAAGAATTGCCGGATCGCCTGCAAGCATTGCATGAGCGTGGGCGTGATATGTCGGTAAAACGCGGTGAAGCCTCGCCAGAATTACAGGAGCTTCTGCCCGAAGTTAAAGAGGTTTTGCCAGAGGCAGACTTTGGCGAACGTCAATCAGCCGTCACCGCACCGTTGAACTTAAGTGCAGATCAACGCAGTCAGATCAATGTACTGCGTAACGTCGTTGGCGGTGGCACCCTTGCCGGACTAGCAGACAGCCCCTTCTCCGATGATCTGTCGGATGAAAATGTGGCATCACGTGCAGGCACATCACGTCGCCTTTTGAGTGGCAGGGCGTTAGAGCGTTTCTTCATTATGCTGATATTAGCACTCGCGGTGATCTTACCGTTTGTGCAAGACCTTGATTTCTTACACATCGGCGAATTGCCACCGCCCACATTTGACGCAGGCAGTGAACAGCAAGCATTCTTTAACCAGATTGAAGCCTTGAATCCGGGCGATCTGGTACTCGTTGCCGCTGAATACGGTCCAACCGGCGCGGCAGAGATGGATCCCGGTACACAGGCGATGTTTGTGCATATATTGTCACAGGGCGCACGTCCCTTTATCGTGAGTGGTAATCCGGTGGGTTTACTACACGCGCATAATTTAATGACCGAAATTGGTGATGGCTTCGGCTTTGCCGAAAATCAAGAATATTTCCTCGGGCGGTACCTCGTCGGTGATGCCATCGGCTTACGCGCCTTTGAGGTCAATTTACAGACGATCACTGGAACTGACTCACAGGGTCGCCCAACCAACCTTGATATCGAATCGCTGGATGAATTTGCTCTGCTAGTTGTGGTGACAGATCGTTCAGACCGCTTACGACAATGGGCAGAACAGGTTGCTTCAGAGACAACCACGCCAATGATCGGGATTACAAGCAATGCCGCCTCACCACTCGCTCAACCGTATCTACAGGCGGAAAATAACACCGGTACAGCAACTGGAATCAGTGGTTTATTGGTTGGCTATCGTGATGCCTATACCTACCTGACGATGTTGGGTATACCGCAAGAATCAGGAGCTAGTGACGGTCAGATTCTCATCGAAACACCCGATTCTACGCCAGAGGTAGAACCAACAGCAACGGAAACAATCGCGCCGAGCCAGACACCGCTCCCAACGGATGATGTCGCAACGGAAGAGGTTGTTGTGCCAGAACCAACGGCAACTGAAGATACTGTCTTGCCGACTGAAACCGTAGCACCAACCGAAACTGAACCACCCTTACCGACAGACACGCCGGAACCAACGGGTACCGAAGCACCAACACGCACACAAGTCCCCAGCAACACACCACAACCCAGCCTCACGCCGACACCGGCAGTAGAGATGGTGCGCTTTGGTGTGGTCAACGCCAGCACCAGCATCAATGTGCGAAGCGGACCAAGTACAAGTGATAGTGTTGTCAGTGTCCTACGACCCGACACACGCGTATTGATTATCGGCGAAAACGAAGACGCATCATGGTACGAAGTCTTGCTAGAAGATGGCACACCGGGCTGGGTAGCGGAATTCCTGCTCAATATTGAAATTGAGATGGTGCCCATAGACGATGCAGAAGCAACACCTGAAGCAGAAGAAGAGACGGAGGGCAACGGTAAACGCCGTGTCGTCCGTAATCAAGATGACGATGTCACACCCGAAGCCACTGCTGAAATCGATGAGTCGGCGACAACAGATGACGTACAGGATACATCGGCTGATTCTGATGGTGAAGAGATCGACGAAAATGATGGTATGCTCAACTTTGGCTTCGGCAATATCGACTATCGGGACGAACGCTGGTATGCCATGACTCTAGGGTTGGTTGCCGCGATTGTGATTATTTTCGCGGGGAATATCCTCAATGTATTGCGGGCATTGCGCCGTAGACGGCGGGGTGAATCATGATGATGCCTTATGCCAGTAACCACGACAGGGAGACGTAACCTTGACTACTGAAGAACTTGGCTTGTGGGCAGGCTTTGTCCTGACCCTGATGGTCTACAGTTATCTTATTCGGGATAATTTTCTTTACCGGCTGGCGGTATATGTCTTTGTCGGGATGGCGGCGGGATACATCTCGATCATTACGTTCGAGAGTGTACTCACACCCTGGCTAGAAACCACACTTGGCAGTGGAGAAGCCGGACGCATGGTACTAGGGGTTATGCCCTTTATCCTCGTTCTGCTCCTCTTATTCAAATCCAGCACACGCCTTGCCAGTTTTGGTAATCTCGGTATCGCGTTTGTCATTGGCGTAGGCGCGGCGGTTGCGCTAGTCGGTGCATTAGTCGGTACACTCATCCCCTTTGCACGGTTAACTGCGGGTGAGGGTGGTGCCGCGGACGATTTTCGTGGCACTGTTGAGGCGATCATTATTCTCGTCGGTGTGGTGAGTTCGTTGGTCTACTTTCAATATATCGCCCGCCGTACCCCACTCGGCGAGGTCAAGCGCGGGCGCACCGTACAAGCGATTAGTTTTGTCGGGCAAGGCTTTATTGTCGTCACACTCGGGGCGATTTATGGTGCCGCCATCCTCACTAGTTTGACTATTTTCAGCGAGCGCATTGGTTTCATCGTTAACCAATTGGCACAAATCGGAGGCTAATTGTGATTAGTGACATTACCGACCAACAACCATCATCAAGAACCGATCATGCAGGTTCGGCTATGGCGGTAGATTTTGGCAGTGTAAATACCCGCGTTGTTGTCTTCGATGTGGTAGATGGCGAATATCGCCTGATTGCGCGTGCCAATGGGCGCACAACCGATGGCTTTCCCGTGAATGATCTTGCTGTTGGCTTAGACCGTGTCTTGCGAGAAATCAACAGCGCTACCGGGCGAGAATTAATGGCAGATGGCAAAATCATCACACCCGAACAATCTGACCGCACCGGCGTGGATAATATCGCGGTCACCGCGAGCCTTGGGCGACCATTACGCGCTGTTCTGGTCGGGCTGATGCCAGATTTAAGTATTGCGAGTGCGTTTCGTGCCACAGCGGGCACCTACATTGACATTGCAGAAACGATCACACTGGGTGATGGACGCAACGAACAGGAACGCATGAATGCTATTCTTTTGACCGTCCCGGATGTAATTTTCATCGTTGGTGGCACAGAAGATGGTGCCCGAACTGCTGTGCTGGAACTCAGCGCAATTGTACGCACAGCATTATCGGTTGTAGATCGTAAAAATCGTGCAACGGTGATCTATGCGGGTAATAATGCCATTATCCCGCAGATCGAAACCCTATTCAGTGGTGTGACGACCTTATTCCCGGCGGAAAATGTACGCCCGGCGCTCGGCATTGAAGAGCTTGATTCTGCGCGTAAACAACTCGGCGAAGCGTTCGACTATTACAAAGAAACACGGAGCGCAGATTTCGCCGCCATTAGCGCCATGAGCAATACGGGTGTGTTACCGACTGCCCAGAGTTACAACACACTTGCGCGTTATCTTGCAGGCGTAGAAGCTGGAAATGCCGCCTTACTTGATGTTGGGAGTGCCACTGGCTTACTTGCAGTAGCCATTAATCACAAGACCGACATCAGTATTCGTACCGACCTCGGCATCGGGCATAGTGCGACGCTATTACTCGATACAGTCGGCGTAGAAGCGATCAATCGCTGGTTGCCGTTTACCGTAAGCCCAACCGAAATTTACAATTACGCCGCCAATAAATCGCTCAGACCAGCCACCATCCCGATGACCGTGCGTGCGCTCCACCTTGAGCACGCCATGTTACGTGAGGCGGTCAAGGCGATGATTGATACCGCGCGTCCCGTGTGGGATATTCCAACGGGTTCGGGGGGGCTGGTTTTTGAGCATCTGATTGGTGCGGGTGCTAGTTTGACCAATGTCGGACATCCGGGGTATACCGCGCTCTTAATGCTGGATGCCGTCGAACCTGTCGGTGTGACCCGTCTAGAATCAGACCCCTACGGTGTTATTCCAGCGTTAGGCGCGTTAGCGGAGGATAATCCCGAAGCAGTCGTGCAACTGATCTCAGGTGGCGCGTTAGAAATGCTTGGCACTGCGGTCAGCCCAACTGGTAAACCGCGTGAAGGACGCACCGCCATGAAAGTTTCAATTGATTGGGACGGCGAAACCTATGATTATGAGGTCGAAGGTGGGCATATCTGGGTGTATAACTTGCCCGCTGGCGAAACAGCAACGGTCAGTGTGCGTTGTTCCGGTGAAATGAATATTAACGGCTCACGTCG
>DAOTXB010000491.1:0-12370 GCA_034435575.1 Anaerolineae bacterium | reverse complement strand
GGCGCGGCATTGTGGGATCGCTTGCTCCGTGCGGCTGAAGGTCAGGTAATCAAGGTGGAGTGAAACAATAGCTGATGATTGACAAGGATTATCGTTATACCTCATGGATCGACCACATTTATAACTTGCACCCACTCGTCATCATTGCGCTGAATGTGTTGGGCGGGATAGTCGGGATCGGTGTGAGCTTAAGTATGTTCGATTTTGACCCCGCATATCCGCTATTCAATATGTGTATTGGCGCGGGAATAGGCGCAATCAACGGTGCAATACTTGCCGTTACGATTGCTCGTTGTACAGGAATTTTTTCAACGGAGCGTTTAAGTGGTGTAGCCATTGTTTGGGCGGTTACGCTTGGTCTCATTTTTGAAGGAAACATACTTTTAGCTTGTGGTTTATGCTTATTACCATTTATCGCACTTGTAACGTTTCTGACCACGTTGCACCTACCAACAATAGCCGTCACGCTATTAAGCTGGTTATCAATAGCGTTAGTTTTTTTGTTACTTCCGTTTATAGGAATAGATGTATCATTATGGATCAAAAGTGCATTAGCTGGTCTGATTGTCGGCATAGAATTTGTTGTGTTGCTCAGACCGCCTACACATCGGTTTACTGCACCGGATGGTACAACGCGTTATGTGCTGAATCTTAACGACCAAATAGCAGAAGATTATGCACAGGGTCGCTTAATCATCGGCGATGATGGTGAACTCGCCGAAAGTCTGCGTGATGACGACCCTAAACCCGACATCCATAAGAGTGAATAGGACGCGCGTATGAGCAAACGTGAAGCATGGCTAATGGCGCGGATTTATGCCCTACCTGCATGGGCGATTGTCGCGCTGAATGTGTTGGGCGGGATGGTGGGGATTGGTATAGGGTTCAGCTTATTTGAGTATGATTCAAATAATCCTTTATTCTTCATAGGTGTATTCATCGGTGCTATCAATGGTGCGATTCTCGGTGTTACTGTCGCTAATCGCACTCAAGCATTGTCAATGGAGCATATTAGCGGGTTATCACTCTTATGGGCAATTATCCTCGGCGTAGTCTATGAGACACTTGTCGTCGTGTGTCTATTACCCATCACCATGATTGCGACACTAGCTTCGATACGCTATCGCAGAGCGCAGTCGGTCACATTTTTAAGTTGGATGTCCATTTTAGGTGGGCTGGCACTCATCGGCGAAATAGAGTCATTCTGGGTGATCGGTGCGATTGTCGGGCTGGTCGTCGGGCTGGAATTTGTTGTGTTGCTCAGACCGCCTCGCCACGATGTCACCGTGCCGGAGAGCGCGACTCACTATACACTTGAGTTGAATGACCAAATAGCTGACGACTATGCACACGGGCGCTTAACCATCGGGGATGATGGTGAACTCACCGAAAGTCTGCGTGATGACGATCCTAAACCCGACACCCGCGAGAGTGTATAGGACACGGGTATGAGCAAACGCGACCTTGCTAACACACCGCATACAAGTCTAATTTATAATGTGCATCCTGTTTTGCTCGTCCTGCTCAACATCTTGAGCGGTTTACAAATTGTGTTTTTTATTTCGCTGGCTAAACAAAATTTTATCCCTGGTGATATGCCCTCTAACCCATTGTTATTGCTTATTAGCCTCTATACTGGCGCGAGTTACGCTGTGATTTTAGGTGTGACAATTGCTAGCCGTACCAAATGGATGTCGCTGTGGAATATTGGCATCCTGACTGTTATGTGGGCATTTGCACTGGGCGCACTCATATCTAATTCCCTCACATTGGTGTGTATAGTACCACCGGTTTTTATAATTACGGCAATGATGGTTAGTTATCATAATCGCGCAACACTCATCTTGATCGTTAGCTGGATCTTTAGCATAGGCATTATCTATATCACCGATGAGACACCGCAACTATGGTTGGGCGGGATTCTAGCAGGATTAATCACCGCTATCTTATTTATATTTCTGGTTAAGCCCCACACTTATCGCCGATCACGGATGGTATATATTCCCGATCCTGCGACCAAAAATAAGGCAGATCGTTCGAATGATGCCCCTCCGCAATTTTATGAGGTTGATAGCCACCGAGAAATGCCCGCTAATGCCACGCTTTTCTATAATTCGGATGATGTGATAAACGATAGATTGCAAGCAGGGTTAAGCGGTCTAACCAACATCTTAAACAGTACAAAAAGGTGGCTCAGAACAAAGATTGAACATTTGCACCCGCTAGCCATTGTTGCCATGAATATTTTTATGGGTGCAATCGTGGCAGAAGGTATGCTTTCTCAACTCATAAACGGGACGAAAACAATTGCTGAGCTGGGGTTTATTGTGCTGTTGGGCGCGGTCTATGGTGTCACGCTCTGTATAACCCTTGCGAATCGTGTTAGGGTCTCCTTACTCAAGCACACAGGGAATTTTGCATTGGTCTGGGCAAGTATATTTGTGATGCTCGTGCTCTCTTATCATATTGAATGTTTTATCTTTATTACGATAAACCTGATATTGGGCATGATCGGCTTTTCTATCATGAAAATTCCAACCGCCGCCGCAAAAATTACACTGGTTATTCATTGGCTGACAATCAGCATTATTTTAGCAGGATTCTGGAATCAGCAGGAACCGCTTTTCTGGCAAGCAGGGGTGATAGCCGGGCTTGCAGTCGGGCTAGAGTTTGTTGCTTTTCTCAATCCGAATGCGCTGGCACGAACAGTTTTTGTCCCTGTACCGGAAGACGATATATTAGACATCAATGATCCGATAGCTGACGACTATGCACACGGGCGCTTAACCATCGGGGATGATGGTGAACTCACCGAATGGGAGAAGGATGATGAGGAGGATCATTCAAATACCCGATAGATCCTTCGACAAATTATAATCGTCTTTCGATCTCAATTAGGGTGACTTAACAATGTCTGCTCAACAGAGACAGCAAATTTAGAACAAAAAAACCTGCCCCACATAAGTAGGACAGGGATAGGTCACTAGATTGCAAACTTGTTAGCTTGCTGTAATAGGTTGAAGTCCAAATCGTTCTGCAACTTCTGGCGTAATCAAACCTAAGAGTGCATAGCCAAGACCCGCAATAACGATGCCGAGGATTGCAAATGCTACGCCGAGCGCCATTGCACCATATGATGCACCTATTGCCATCGCCGATAAGCTCAACGAGGTGACTAATCCAGAGGCGGTCAATTGAGTATCGCGCGCTGAATTAGGTACTGGATTCCCGGCTTCATCAAGTAATGCTTCGTCTGGATTACTTGTCCCCACTGGATCACCACTTGCCAATGCAAATCGACCCATTTCTGCGTAGCTTAAGCCATCGGAGCGGTTCGCCGCATGTTCTTGAATAATGTCTGCCATACTGAGTGCAGTGGCGATGCTATTTACTTCAGCATTAGGAATCGAGGCATCACCGGGCGTTGTAATGTTTTGTTCAGCCAGTTGGTCAAGGGTAAATGACCGGATATAAATGCCTGCGCCTGCGGCTACCAAGCCCAAGATAGCAAATACAATACCGATAACAATAACCGCCATTGGGAAAGTGCGTAATCTGTTCATTCTTCACTCCTGTTATTTCGTCGAATGTTTATAGATATGTTGTAAACAATGATTTCATTATCTCTAATCGATGAATCTTCTTTAAGTGACTCTTGTCACTAAAATATCACACATTGAAAAAATTTCAGGTGACGTAAGTAATATTGAAAAAATCACACGCCATGATGTATTAGATATTGAAAATGTACAACGACGAATAATAAGAATATGCAAAGCACAACTGCGAAGAATTTAGAGAATGTAGATATGGCTGATGACAGGACACAAGGGTAGTGGTCGCCGCTCTAAGCATATATACCGCACACCACAGAACGGCGCACACGGGTCACCGTTTTAAAGACGGTATCCGCGCTTGACCACCTGAATACTACGGGGGATGTTCGGCTCACGGGTGATGAGTCCCCGCGCCTCTAAACGATCAAGATAGCGCACCACCGTGCCGCGTGAAAGAAAACAGGCATCTGCAATATCCGCATGTGTGGGTGAAATATTATACTTTTCCCAATAGTCACAGACATAATCATAAACCGCTTTCAGATGAGGGGCTTTCCCTGACAAGCGCAATCGTCGGGGCTTGTGTTCGCTTTCTGAGATTTTGTTTTCATCAGACATAATGCGTCCATTCTCCATATTACAAAAATCAAACATGATCATCATAACATGATTTAGAACAAAAGTTCGCGCATTAATCTCTGAATTCAGTTCTTATGCGGTTAGAAAAGCGTTTTTAGTGTGATAAAGATAGATGGATGTGTTCTCATACAATCTCTATACTTCTACAAGAAAATGAGTTTACCATTAAATTAGTGTAGATTATGCAAGCAACACTGTTGTATTGTCTGATACAAGATCAACGTAAATGAGGATTGAACGCAATGCCCGTAAATATGCAGATCGAACAAGACGGACATATACTTTTCTTTGAAATGATAGAACCGTGGACACTCGGAGAATTAGACAGCGTCACCACAGAGATGAAACAACATCTTGATTCTGTGGAACATACCGTGTACATCGTCTCCGATTCAACTAATGTACGCACTGTGCCGAAGGGCATCTTACGCCAGCGCAATTCTCCCGCTGTGACACATGCCAACAGTGGCGGGGTATTCATCGCCACAACCAGCACCCTCGCCCGTACCTTCACCAATACGATTTTCAAGGTGGCGGGTTACCATACTGTTCACTTCTACCCCACGTTAGAAGATGCGCGGGCGGCGGTTGCTAAAAAGCGTGCCGAAGAAGATAAAGAAATCTCTTAATCAAATTAGTCAACATTATTGGCTAGATGCCCACAGAGTCAGATCTCTGGTTACATCTAAGCGGGCATGTAAGTCATTGTTGAAGCGTTTGATAACCAGGCGCGAATATATATTGTAGATGTTGAGGGTGATGACAAACAACACAACCCCTGCGACGGCTCCCCGTCCACTCCCTGCATCTCCCGCTAATGCCAATAACACCACCATCACTGCCAGCGCACCACTATTGATAAGCGCGATGAACATTTCATAGGTGCCTGTGGGCAAGAACCAGACGAACCATGCTTCTCTTGTAGGCGGTACCCCTGCTTCTAGCAATGATTGATAGGAGGGTGGAACAGGAAATCGCTGATAATTGACCGTGAATCGGCGAATTTCGTCCACAATGTAGGCATAACGGGCAGATTGTGCGTAACGCCCAGAAATAGCAGAGAGATAGACCGAGCCAATCAACGCGGCGAAGAGCAATAATCCGCTCACTGTCAGGGCGAGATTATCTGCGTCAGATTGTAGGATGAAAAAAATTGCGCCGATGATGGCTGTCGCAAAAGTCAAGTAATAATTAAAAATCGTCTGGATTGTCCCCTGCGCCTGTGAATACAAACTCAGAAAACGGTCAATCTCCTGTCCGAAGAAGCTCACCGCATCTTCGCTCAATGTGCTTGTGCTCAGGTCGTTCTGTGTCATTTTTCACCCTAAAGTTATCCCCATAAACATTATCGCATCATGCTGAGATATGAACAACCTATCGCCACCGTTTACTGTATCCATGCTTGTCGTCCATTATGCCCTATGATACAATGCTCCGCCGTGCATGGGGGAATGTGACCCCACGCACTAAATTCACACGTCTGGACTTACCTTGTGTTGTTCTGTAGATGTTGCAGAATTTCAGGTCAGGACGAAGGACGTGATCGCTTAAACACACTAATTTATGGAGTAAAGAATGCCCTCCCAAGTAACGATGAAACAGTTGCTGGAGACCGGCGTCCACTTCGGGCACCGTACCCAAAAATGGAACCCGAAAATGGCACCGTACATCTTCACGCAACGCAACGGTATCCACATCCTTGATCTACAACAGACCATTGTGAATCTGCACAAATATCATGACATGATCCGTGATATTGCCGCCCGTGATGGCACTGTCCTGTTTGTCGGCACCAAGCGACAGGCACAGGACACCATCTCCCGCGAAGCTGATCGCTGTGGTATGCCCTACGTGAACCATCGCTGGCTCGGTGGCACGCTCACCAACTGGCGCACCATCCGCGAACGTATCGACACACTCAAAAAGCTGGAAGCTGACCGCGAAGCCGGTATCCACCAGCGCATGACCAAACGTGAAGCCTTAATGCGCGAACGTAAGATTGAAAAATTACAATTGCGTCTGGGCGGTATCCGCGATATGAAACGTATCCCGGAAATGGTCATCGTCGTAGATACCCATCGCGAGATCACCGCTGTTAAAGAAGCCAATATCCTCGATATTCCGGTGCTGGCGCTTGTTGATAGCAACAGTAACCCGGATAATATCGACTACATTTTGCCCGCCAACGACGACGCGATGCGCGCTATCAAACTGATGGTGAGCGCTATGGCAGATGCCGTGCTGGAAGGTAAAGCGATGCGTAAAGAAGGCGACTTCGACGAAGCCTTTGAAGCAACTAGCGCCGACGCAGAAAACTTCATGTATGACGACGAGGAAGATGGCGACGAAGCCTACCTCGGAGAAAGCACGCTGGCAAAATTGCGCGATGCAAAATTATTTGAAGACGACGACGAAAATAAAGACGAAGACAACGCAGAAACCAACGAAGAAACCAGTACAGAAACTAAAGGCGAAGAAGCCAACACAGAAACAGTAGAAAATAGCGAAGAAGACAAGGACGAATAACCACTATGGCAAAAGTAACTGCCGCAATGGTCAAGGAACTGCGCAACGCAACCGGCGCGGGACCTCTGGATTGCAAAAAAGCACTGGAAGCGAACGACGGCGACGTACAAAAAGCGTTGGATTGGCTCCGTGAAAAAGGGATTTCCAAAGCCGCCAAGAAACTGGGCGCGGGGCGTTCCATGAACGAAGGCGTGATCGAAACTTACGTTCACTTTAATCAGCGCATGGGCGTACTGGTTGAGGTCAACTGCGAGACGGACTTTGTCGCCGCTACCGATGCCTTCCAAAAATTTGCTAAAGATGTCGCGCTACACATCGCCACCATGAAGCCACAGGTGGTCAACCGCGAAGACGTGCCCGAAGATGTGGTCAAGCACGAAAAAGAAATCCAACTGCGTATTCTCAAGGAAGACGAGAAGAACGCCAACAAGCCGGATGAAATCCTCGAAAAGATTATCGACGGGCGTATGGGAAAATTCTATTCAGAAATCGTGCTCATGGAGCAGGAATTCTTCAAGGATGACTCCAAAACTGTCGAAGAAGCGATCAAATCACTCGTCGCAGAAATTGGCGAAAGTGTGCAGATTTCACGCTTCTCTCGCTTTGAAGTAGGTGGCGAAACCGAGGAAGATGAATAGACAGACCGTTTACCATAAACGCATCTATTCACAGTCACGATCACGACTGACATGAACTGGTCAATCGAAGGGATTAGCATTTGCTAGTCCCTTTTTTTTGCATATTGCCCGAGTGGCAGACATAAGGAGGAAAGTACCGAATGTCCACAGAAAAAGCGGCATATAATCGAATTTTACTCAAACTCAGCGGTGAGGCGCTCTCACCGGATGCAGGTCTGGGCATTGACCCGGATAAAGCGGAAATTATCGCCAATAAGGTGAAAGAAGTCTCTGATTTAGGGGTACAGATTGGCGTGGTTATCGGTGCGGGGAATTTATGGCGCGGGCAAATCGGTGTTGCTCGCGGTATGGAACAATCCACCGCCGACCATATGGGTATGATCGCCACAGTGATGAATGGGTTAGCGTTACAAGATGCGCTGGAACGTCTCGGCGTGCCCACCCGCGTACAAACGGCTGTACAGATGAATGCTGTCGCAGAACCATACATTCGCCTGCGTGCCATCCGTCATCTGGAAAAAGGGCGTGTGGTCATCATTACCGGTGGCACAGGCAATCCGTACTTCACCACAGATACCGCCGCCGCCCTACGTGCGATGGAGATTAACGCGGACATCGTCATCAAAGCAACCAAAGTAGACGGCATCTATTCGGATGATCCGGTGAAAAACGCCGATGCGGTGCGCTATAGTCGCCTCAGCTACGATCAAGTTATTCAAAGTCGCTTTAAGGTGATGGATATGACCGCATTCACCCTCTGCGAAGAAAATCGCATGCCGGTTATGGTGCTCAACTTCTGGGAAGATAAGCATCTAGTTCAGGCAGTCAAGGGCGATGAATCCGTCGGAACGCTCATCAGCCCGGATGGTACGTTGATCTAAGCGTTATCCTGGCAGGTCGTCCCAACAATTATGGTCGGGGTACACCGCAAATTGTGTGCCCCTGTTAAGCCCTCATCGTTGTTCATAACACCGCCGCACGGAATTCATCAAGCAATGCCTCTACACTTGCCTGTCGTGCTTCCGATTTTTTCGCGGTTGCACGGATTAAGATGTCATTCAATGCGGGCGGGAGAGCTGGGTTGAACGATGTGACGGGTGGTGTCTCGTCTCGGATGACCTTCGCCAACCATTTCAGCTCTGCTTCAAATTCGCCTAATGGGTGTTTACCCGTCAAACACTCAAATAACGTGATGCCCAATGCATAAATATCCGAGCGCGGGCTAATGCCTGTATCCATAATTTGCTCCGGTGACAGATAACGGATGGTACCAATTGTGATGCCCTGTGTGGTAATCGGCTTGACGGTATTCAACTTTTTCGCCAGACCAAAATCAGACAAATAGGCATTCGTCTCGTTATCGAACAAAATATTTGGTGGTTTAATGTCACGGTGAATCACATTTTTTGCATGCGCTACGGTCAACGCTTGCGTCACATCCTCAAGAATCGCCAGCGTTGCTTCTGGCGAGAGCATCGTCTGACCTTCTAATTTATCGCGCAGGGTGCCACCGGACATCCATTTCATCACGATGAACACCCGATCTTGTGCGTGCCACATATCATAAATCGGGACAATATGGGCATGCCGGAGTTCTTGTACCAGTTGTGCTTCTTGCTCAAACCTGCGGACGGTCTCATCATCAGCGATGAATTTGGGCAACATGACCTTTACGGCAACATCGCGCTGTTCTTTAAGCTGAAATCCACGATAAATCACCGAAAATCCGCCGGATGCCACTTTATCCAGCAAACGGTAGCCTCGTATAACCTGACCACTCAGTTTGCCTTTGTGCGTCGTCATACATGCTCACCTTCATTTGTGCTGTGTCGTGACGATTGCTGTGTTGTGTCTGTCTGTGCGAAATAATCCAGCAAATAGCGATGAATGAAAATATACCCCCCGCCAACTTTACGCAACAAAATCAGTGCAGACGCGCTATTCAAGAATTGGGCGAGGTTCACGGGGATACTGCCATCACGCCAGAGAATACGCCGTATAATCAGATGTTGGCTGAGGGGTAGTCCGCCATAATACAACCCGACATTATAGCCGAACGGTATCGCGGCGATCACACCCTGTGTTAACCCGAAGCGCAAGGAGGTCAACGGAAACACCGAGGTTGTGATGATGACGATAAACATCACGCCGATGATCCCGCCCATCTGCAAAAAATGTCGCCCGGATTGAAAAATACCCTGATTGGGTCGTGTGGTCTTGCCGACCTGATCGCTGGCAAATCCACTGGTCAAAAATCCGGTAAAACCACCTGCAATCAAGCCCATCGCCATACCGAGCAGTGTCGGCGCAGTCTCAAATGTTTCTAAACCCGCCGCCGTTCCGTTGATGAAGGTCGCCATCATGCCCAATATACCGGAGAGCACCACCATCCACACCTTGACCGCATCCCGCGAGAAGCGCAGACGTTCCGCCGGTTGTACAGTTTCGCGGGAATAATTTGAGCGTCGCATCTGGAAAACGCCCCCCACAATCAGCAGGGTATACAATACCGCGCCAATCGGTATCTGTGCGATAGCCTCCATGCCATCAACGATAATCGCATCTATCCCAACAGCGACACCAAATACCGTACCACTCAGGATGACCGCCCACCACTTACGCCACAGATCAGTGCTCAACACCCATCCCCAGACCGCGCCCGCCACCGCCCACGCCACACCATTGACGATGCCCGTGCCGACAATGCCGGTGGGTGATAATAATAATCGCGCACTACTCCATGCGATTGCCTGCGAGATGACATGAAACAGGGTGAAATGGGTAAAATATCGTTTCTTTTGTGCGTCGGTCAACCATGTCGGTTGCAAATCTTCGATCTGAAACAGGCTTTGTGCATGGGTTTGCATCTTCGTCGCCAACCAGCGCAGATAGCCCGTCATCTTTTCACGGCTAAGATCGGGCATGAGTTGTTTTGAAGCGATGCGTCGTTCAAACATACGTTGCACATACACATCAAACAGATTGCGCCGCCCCTCTGCGAGATTGTCAAATTCGGCTAAACGTTCTGCATCCATCCCTGTATACGCCAACGTGAGGATGCTCAACATCAACGGATGTCGGCTCATTTCCCACAACGTACCGTCGGTTTTTAACATTGCACGGACGGCGTTCATGTCATCGCCGAAGGTATCCAGATAAGCGTTAACCTGCTCATAGGTCAACGGTTGTATGCTAATCGCACCATTCAGTTTAAGCTGTTCGGTCAGCGCTTCATAATCGATGGTACGGCTACACACCACAACATCAACGAAGCCATGTGTTTCTCGGAAGGTGTTGATCGCCGATACACATGCATCGCGCTTATCTTGCGTGACCTCGTCCAGACCATCCAACAACAGCAGGAGTTGGTCATCGTCTACCCATTTTTGCGCGACCTGTCGCGGGACAAGATATTTATTGCCCAGCTCATCAACCAGCCATTCGTCAAGCGCTTTCGCGTTCTCTGACCATGATGACAGGTTGAACACCGCCGGAATTGCATGTTCTTCGTCCAAACCCGCCCGATACAGTAAATCACGCGTCAATTCGAGCAAGGTTGTGGTTTTTCCACTCCCCGGATCGCCCAGAATCAACAATTTGCCGTTGAGCCGGTCAAAACTGCTAATCACACTCACCCCCTGGTCAAGGGTTTCATCACGCAGACCGGGCTGACGTAACAGCACATCCCAGGGATTGTCCACCGCGCCTGCTTTTTGTTGTAAATCCAGTTCGAGCATGGACATCCCGTGTAGCGAATTTTCCAGCAGTCCCTCAATCCAGAATGTGTGGACATTTTGTAACATTGAACGCCGATTACGATCTGCTGTGGTGAGTGGGGGCAGTCCTTCGCGTGAGATCAATGTCGTGCCCTGTACAACCAATCTGCGTTCGGTTGTAGTCGGTGTATATAGGTTCGCGCCTGCTTTAAGCGCCTGTGCGAAGGCTTCCATCGTCGGGAAGCGATGTGCGGGGTCTTTGGCGGTGGCACGCTGAAGCACAGCATCCATCTCTGAGGGGACATCAGGACGTTTTATCAGTACAGACGGCACCAATTCTTGCAGATGTTGCATGACGATCATCAAGCCGTGTGTGTTGAAAGGGTGTTCGCCGGTCAACATTTCATAGAGCACAATGCCAAGGCTGTAAATGTCGGAACGTGTGGAAACCTCTCGCCCTTCGATCTGTTCAGGAGAGAGATAGGCAGGTGTGCCCACGAACGCTCCCGTTTCAGTCAGGTCATTCTGCCCGGTCAGGGTTTTGGCGACACCGAAGTCGGTCACATAGACATTATCGCGCTCATCTATCAGGATGTTATCCGGTTTAATATCACGATGCACAACTCCCTCGCCGTGTGCCACGCTCAATCCATCCGCGATTTGCTGAATAATGCGGACGATTTGCGCGATGGAAAGCGCCCCATGTTTGTCGATCATCTTACGCAGGTTGTCACCACGCAGATAGCGCATGACGATAAATGCACCATCTTGCGCGTCCGTCCAATATTCATAAAGTGGCACAATGTGTGGATGTTCCAGCCGAGCGACAAGTTGCGCTTCATCCTTAAAACGGCGCACAAATTCTGGATCATTTGCATGTTTGGGCAAGATCACTTTTATCGCGACTTCGCGGTTTACCGATTGCTGTAGAGCACGATACACCGTGCCATAACCACCCTGACCGATGATTTCGTGAATGACGTAGTCACGTATCGTGCGCCCGCTGAGAGAGTCTGCCATGAGATTGCGCCGATCTATTTCTTCCCACCATTGGTAAGAGTCTACTCCTTTTTCAAGGAAATGCATCTCTTTCTGGTAGATTCCCCGACTTTACAGGGGATCACGCAAGCAGTCTATGTTGTTGGTTTAAGCATCCGGTGTTTCAGCATCAACCGTCACCGACTCGACATATGCGTACATTTGCTCAACATCAAGCTCGCCAATTTTGATCCAGCGCACCATGCCCTCCGCGTCAATCACATAGGTTGTCGGGAAGCCCGTCACACCGTATTCG
>DAOTXB010000490.1:0-1725 GCA_034435575.1 Anaerolineae bacterium | reverse complement strand
AAATAATGGGGATGTATGACAGAAATTGACGCACAATCTAAATTTGGGTTAGTCGTTGAGGGTGTGGAATATAGTTATGGCAACGCCCCCGCGCTTGAAAATGTTTCATTTAGCCTGGAGCGCGGTCAACTTGCCGCACTAATCGGGCGAAACGGCGCAGGGAAATCAACCCTGTTGCGCTGTTTGGCGGGCTGGGCGAGTATTGAACGGGGGGATGTCTATGTGCATGGTGTGCGGACATCGCTTAACGAACGGATCGCCCGTGAAAAACTGACCCTCATCCCGGATACACCCCCGTTTTATGATGAATTGACCGCATGGGAACATCTCAAATTTATCAGTCAATTGCACGGTATTGTCAACTGGAAATTGCGCGCCGAGGCGCTATTAGCGGATTTTGATCTCTCAGCAGAAGGTGATGCATCACCCAACACATTTTCTCGCGGGATGCGCTATAAGCTGGCACTGTGCATGGCATTTATTGTCAAACCATCACTGTTATTGCTTGATGAACCATTCGGTCCACTAGACCCGACTGCGGCAGAATCACTGTGGGAGATGTTACGCCAATTTTGCACAGAGGGTGGTACTGTGCTGTTCAGCAGTCATATGCTACCGGTTGATGCGTTGCCGGATGCGTTTGTAGTGATTGATGAAGGGGATGTCATCACACATGGTTCGGTTCAGACCGTAACGGGTGTGGATGATGTTACGGACTGGACACTCAATGACATTTTATGGGCGGCGTTGGATGAGTGACATCCGTCTATTATTGTGGCAAAAATGGAAACGCTTCACATATGAGGGGCGTTACTGGTTGCGGACAATTGGCTATGATACGATGGATCGTTCGCTTGGCAACCGTTCCTACGCGATCTATCTGGTGATCTTCGGTGCATTCTGGTTGATAGCAATGTGGTCATACATCGGCGATCAATTCATCTTCATTGTCCAGGGTATTTCAGATCAAAATCGTACGCGCTTGATTGATGCGATTCCGCTAGGCGCTGTACTTTTACAGGGCTTTTTCATCTTCCGTGTGTTGAACGATTCACCGCTTAAATTGACAACAAATGACAGCATTTATGTCGCCGGCTCACCTATAAATCGTGAAGCGATTACAATCGTACGTTTTCTGCAAACCGTCTATGGACGCTGGCTGGTGCTTGCGCCGTTGGTCACATTATGTATCATCGCTCTCGCATGGCAGATTGACCCGGAAACGGGTGGTCGCGCAGGGTTATGGGCATTATGCCTCATGGTGTTGATGGTCACTTGCTGGTGGGGCATGATCTGGATTGCCGGATTATCGCGCTTTGTATTTACCGATGAGCAGTGGCTTTTCGGGCGCGGTCTGGCGTTCGGGCTGATTGTATTTGGCGCGATACCGGGCTTATTATTACGGGAATTAGCATTGGGTAGTGTATCTATTGTATGGTTGATCTTGACCGCATTTATCCTGATTGCCGTGTTTTTTGCGCTTAATGCTATCGGTAAACGCTTAAATATGACACATATTGTAGAAGAAAGTCGCGTTTTTGCCCGCCTGAGTGATCTTGGTCCGATTGCGATTATGAGTGCGCCGGAAGTATTGCAGGATATTCGCAATCAAGAAGCCCGTCAGTCGTCTCGTCGTCGCTTGCCGATGCCTTCTGCACGGGGTACACCGATGCTCATCGTACGGGCGATGTATGCCTACGCGACCTTTCGCCGAATTGATCTGGT
>DAOTXB010000489.1:0-2458 GCA_034435575.1 Anaerolineae bacterium | reverse complement strand
TGAAGGGTTTTACAACCTCAAAATATTGTAACGCAACATCACACATATGTGTAGCATTCTCATTGAGAAATTACCGCTTTCTCAGAAGGGCGTTTTTCTTACTCAACAGGACGGGTAACCCCGGCTGGTAAATGTTAAAGGGTCTACCGGTACATCATTGATGCGTGTTTCGTAATGCACATGCGGTCCGGTACTGTTACCGGTATTGCCACTCCATGCGATGATACTGCCCGCGCCCACAAATTGCCCATTGCTGACGTTAAATGACGTATTATGGGCATAATAGGTGATAAACGCGCCACTCTGGACAATGACTAGATAGCCATAGCCCACATCACTCCAATCTGCAAATGTGACCTGTCCACTATGGGTGCTCAACACAGGCGTTCCCAATGGGACTGCAATATCAATCCCCGAATGATAAGCATGATAGCGTTGTGTGAGGATGCCTTCTACTGGATTTCCCTGTGGGCTACAGTCTACCCCTTCAGCTACTTCATAGGGTTCAGTACGCGGTGTGCCATCATCGGTAAACGGTGGCACGGTGGGCAAAACAATATCTGCGACATAAGGCAAGGGCAATGGTGGCGATGTCGGATAGGGTAATGGCGTGGGCAACGGTGTAGGCTGTGCCAGTTCAAACTGTGTATTTCCCGCAAACGGAAGATAAGCGCCGAGTGGTTGTAGGTTTAGACCAAGCGGGTCTAAGGGTAACGCGCCATAATTTGGTTCCTGATTATTATCTAGCGCATCGACAATCGCCGGGTCAAGCTGAAAAAAGCGCGGGACTTCTGTACCTGGCAATGGCGGTATATTGGTCACCAATTGTCCGGTTAATGTGCGGTTGGGCGGGCGTTGAATCCCAATATTGCCGGCGAGGTATGTGACCAGACCAATGACAAGCACCATCAAAATTACCATGAACCAGCGTCGTAGAAATTTTCTCATGCTGGCATTGTAACCCCAATTACGAATCATCGCTTGTTAAAAAGTTGAAGGGCAATGTTAATGCAAATATGCGGTATTCTTGGGTATTATGTGAAATAATGAACGACAACAACGACCAGAGGAACATGTATGACGAATTTTACCGGACGTGCTGACTTACATGTGCACACCCGCGCAAGTGATGGCATTGCAACAGCGCGTGAGATGCTCGATAGTGCAAAGGCAATGGGCACACTCGATGTGATCGCCATTACCGATCATGATCGCGTGGATGCGGCATTATGGGCATATGAACGGCGCGATGAATACCCCTTTGACATCATTCCCGGTACAGAAGTCACCAACCATGATGGTCATATCCTCGGATTATGGGTCACGGAAAAAATCAAGAAAAATATGTCGTATAAAGACACCGTTGATGCCATCCATCAGCAAGGTGGAATCGCTATTTTTGCTCATCCATTTCACGTTGAAATTCATGATGTACGCGCTGGATTATGGCGACATCGTTATCTTCGACATCCTGAATTACTTGTTGACGCTGGATTTGATGCAATCGAGGGTTTTAACGCGGCAAGCATACTCCCGGGTGTGAACACCTTCGCGACACGCTTTGCACGCCGTACAGGTCTCCCTATCGTTGCAGGGAGCGATGCTCATACCATCAACAGTATCAATCGTGGAGTAACCCTATTCCCCGGTCATAGTGCGGGTGATTTACGACAGGCAATCTGTGAAGGTAATATCGCGATTGATGGGCGTAAGTGGAATTTACGGGATGTATTTCAATTTTTGCGCTATAAGCAATGGAATACATCTGACGATTTTTTCCCTGAGCCGGAGAAAGTTACCTCAAAAGCCTTTAAATCTCGTCATTAAAACCGATTGCCAGCGCAGTCACCACTGTATCGGCAAATAACACCTGTCCCAATGCTACACTTATAAATCCAACGCCATTCAAAAAGACCAGCCCATCCTCTTTCTGCACTGAATAGGAGCTGGCATCAGATATTCATTCTCCAAAGGGTTCGCCGCGTAAGAAAGCATCAGGCGGATAATGTACAGACATGCGAATTCACCATTAATCGTTATAATCTCATGTAGAAAGTCAGACTGCAAACAATACAATCGACAATAGCGCACAATTTACATTGTATCCGAACTCTATAAAGGGTTAACGCATGACAGAAAAAAGCAATAAAACGCTGGCACTTATCGCTCATGATGGCAAAAAGGCGGATATGGTTGCCTTTGCCATGAAACACAAAATGGTGCTAGAGCAATATGGCATGGTGGGCACGAGCACAACCGGAGAAATGCTCCAGGATCAATGCGGGCTAGATGTTGAACGCATGCTTTCAGGACCCATCGGTGGGGATGCACAGATTGCGGCAATGGTTGCGGAAGGTAGAATTTCAGCAGTATTTTTCTTCGTAGACCCGTTAGGCAAGCATCCACATGACCCTGATATTCAGAGTTTGCTCCGCATCTGCAATGCACATAATGTGCC
>DAOTXB010000488.1:0-3388 GCA_034435575.1 Anaerolineae bacterium | reverse complement strand
GCTATTGAGGTCTTTGAAGTGAGTGAGGACTTGCTCGCGTTATACCCTTATCATTACTTTCATCCTGAGCAGGGCAATCCGCGTAATGCCGCTAGCGGGCAGGGGATTTTCAGCAAATATCCGATTGTAGAAGATAATTTTTGGATTTATGATGAAGATATTATTCCAATTCTAGTAATTGCTCCCGGATATGTTCGGCGTGTTTCACACGGACATCAGCGTAGTGTGATTGATGTTAATGGACAACTGATAGTGATCTACAATACGCATCCATTTCCGCCATTTCAGTGGTTGGGTGGCATTACATTCGAGTATTTTGATGAAGAGGATTATTCACATCGCACCTCGATTCAAGATATGGTTGAACGTGCTCATTCCGAGACATTGCCCACTGTATTACTCGGTGACTTCAACATGAGTGAGCAATTTACGGAATATGGTTGGGTTACGGATCATTTTACCGATAGTTTCCGTGAGTCTGGTCAAGGCATGGGATTTACCTATCCAGCGGGTGGATTTGGTCTCTTACCGGAATTGATCCGTTTGGATTATATTTTCCACAACCATGCGCTCCGCAGTATAGATACACGCGTGCTGGATTCAGATAGTCCATCGGATCATCTGCCAGTGATCGCCACACTCCTAGTCGAATAACATCAGTGACATAAACGAACATAGCAACAAAAAAGGGATGATCATGGTGTTGACCATCCCTCGCATATTCAAAGTATTATGGGCTATCGTTTATGCTGATGCAGAATGTGTTATGCGCGGAAACTGATGGTAATCGTCATATTTCCAAGGCGAATGGTGTCGCCATCACGCAATTGATGCGGATCATCCGAATCAATCTGGAAACCATTTAAGAAGGTGCCGTTGCTACTGCCAAGATCACGAATGTGCAAACGCTTGCCGTTGAGTTCTAGGGCGGCATGTTGACGGCTAATACCCATCTGGAAGCCACCATACGCCAGCATATCAACATCAGGGCGTTCATTCGAGCGCGGGTCATCACGTCCGATAATCAGAGCACGTTTTTGCGGTAAGCGCAAGATCAACGGCGGGTTGCTCTCATCACCAATTTCCATACACAGGAGCATGGTATTTTCAAAGATCGATGATCCGCTAACATCCGGTGCGTTCATCTCTGCGAGTTCTTTGTCCTCCAATGCCTTACGCAAAATTTTCACCTGTTGCGTGTCCATCATGTCAGCATCTTCGCTGATGTCCAGAACAAGCGCAGGAATCTCTATTGTTTGTCGATAATCATTGACAATCGGTGCTTCTTCCGTCGGCTGAACAACCCTCGCGGCTTCACTGGTGATCGTTTCTGGTGCGTTCATCACCGCATCAACCTGTGAAATACTCGCTTCTTCTTGTGTTTTGAGCTTTTTATCTGCGAAATGACGCTGGGCAGTTTCTGCCTCGCGCTCAAAAAACGGATCAAGAATATTACTCACTCTGCGCGGTTCCAATGTTTCTGATGCGGGTGTGTCTACCCATTCGCTACCAGATAAAATTGTCCGACATTCCTGACACACTAAATAGCGTGCCGCATTGAGCGTGTCGCATTGTTTACAGCGTCGGCTACGCGCGGGGCGTGCCTGTGCATTATGATCAGATGATGCATGGTAGATAGCCATAATTTCCCGATTTACTCTCACTCTTCTTCAGATTACGTTTGTGGTTACGTGTGTTGTCGATTTATTACGGATACGGGTACTCTGTAACAATCAGGGTAATCATAGCATTGTGTAAGATCAATAGCAGTAGGTGATCCACTATTATTTACACAAATTTCGAATTTTTTTACAATCTTCATAGTTCTGCACCCTGTATTGTGTACAAACCCTATGGAATCTAAAGAGACTCAAACATGGAGTCCCTAAAAATTCTGGTATGAAGTGTGTTTAAGTCCTCGCTGTGCTGAATGATTCCTCTAACGCGGTCACCAATGAGTCGACATCAGCCTGTGTGTTATAGCCCTGTACGGAAATTCTTAAATGGGGCTTGCCCTGCCACACAATCGCCGGAACCTCAATCTTATGATCGGCATATAGTTTGCTTGTAAGCGCCATCACATCACAATCTGGCAAGCGAACGGTGAACATCTGCGCGAAGGCGGCATCTGGCGCGAAGGCGAATTGTCCGGTCATCTCGTTGATTCGGTTGCGCGTTTGCATAGCGAGTAAATGACAACGTTCGCGCTCAATATCCCAATTATATTGTTGCTGGAACTCAATAGCGGCGGGAATCGATAGAAAAGACGCAATATCACGCGTGCCCTGCCACTGATTCCGACTGGCGAATGTGGTTGCCTCATCGCTTGTTGTTGGTCGCCAGCCCCAGCTAATCACCATCGGGTCAAGCAGATCATGATAGTCTTTACGGGCATACAAAAACGCGGCTCCCTTTGGCGCACATAACCATTTATGGAAGTTACCTGTGTAAAAATCAGCACCAAATAACTCCATATTAATTGGGATTTGCCCGGGCGCATGAGCACCATCAATCACAGTGATGATCCCTTCCTTGCGTGCGCGTCGACAAATATCCTGAATTGGGAAAATAAGCGCAGTTGGCGAAGAAATGTGGCTAATGGAAATTACCTTTGTGCGTGGAGTCACCCCTTGCCAGATTAAGTCAGTCACGTCGTGCCTAGCGCGGATAGGCACATCAATGGGATGATTGATATATTGCGCGCCAGTCTTCTGGCACACATATTGCCATGTATAGTCAATTGCCCCGTATTCATGATTAGTCGCCAGAATCTCATCACCGGGTTCAAGGTTGAGCGATTGCGCCACCAGATTCACGCCGGTTGTAGCATTGGGGACGAGAATAATGTCTTCGGCATCGGTATTCATGTAAATACCAATTTCATTGCGAACTTCATCTATCAGCGCGTTATAACGTCGCCCGAGAAAATCGACGGGCTGGCGTTCTAGCTCACGTTGCCAGCGTTGATAGGTTTCAAATACAGGTTTTGGACAAGCGCCGAATGATCCATGATTCAAAAATGTGACATCAGGATCAAGCAGAAAAAGATCGCGTAATGATGTATGCATTATCCCTCATTTGTGGTGTGATATTTATCTCGCATTATGTGGTGTTCCCGCCTTTCAATCTTACTTTCAATCCTAGCGGGGTAAGAATATGATAGTCATTCACATTGATCTATTGCTTGAATGACCCTCAACACTATTCGCACCGCATGAGGATAGCGCAAACTGCTAGACAGCGCGAAAAGTTGAAACTGAACCATTTGTGTCATTCGTGTGTCCAATTAATGAGCGCTCGCTTGCAGATGTGTGCGTAGGCTTTACAATGAATATGGCGAATTATGGACTCACTAATCAACTATGGCAGACCATCACCTCATACAACA
>DAOTXB010000487.1:0-1804 GCA_034435575.1 Anaerolineae bacterium | reverse complement strand
AGACGTGTCCCAGTTTTTGAGCGCACTTCTACAAGACCCAACGCACGGGCAACTTCAAGTTGTTCGCGCACCTTGCTCATGCTGATGCCAAGTTTATCTTCTGATTTGAGATCGCTTATCGTTGGAAGCCGATCACCAGGAGAAAAATTTTCTTCAATAATATAATTAAGTAAGTCTGACCCTAAATCAATCAGGGACATTTTATCCCATTCATCTGATGAATCATATAGATACCACAATATCAGAGTTTTGGATGGCTGTCTAGCATATTTTGTTACCGAAAATTAACGTTCATACTTCTGAAGATGCCACTAAATCGCCGTTCGAGGGAGTTGTGCATGTATGCGATCAAGCACAGTTTCAAAATCTGACTGGCTATGTTGAAAATCTACACAAGTCATATCCACCCGCAACACAGGAGATGCTGTCCAATCTGCGATCCACTCATCATAGAGCGTGTTAAGGTTCGCCACATAGGACTGCTGAATGTCTTGTTCAAATGCCCTACCCCGTTGGCTAATGCGTTGCATCAATGTTTGCACATCAGACTGTAGATAGATGATTAAATTCGGCGGTGGTAAAAATGCGCTCACGGCGAGGTACAAGTTACGATATGCCTCATAATCACGGTCTGACATTTTCCCTTCGCGGTACAGGTTACGCGCAAAAATCTCTGCGTCTTCATAGACTGTACGATCTTGCACCACGCTATTAGGATAATCAAGCAACTTGCGATGGTGCTCCAGCCGTTTCCCTAAGAAAAACACTTGCGAATGAAAGCTCCACCGTGTCATATCCTTATAGAAGTCAGCAAGATACGGATTTTCTGCATTCGCTTCAAAGAAGGGTTGCCAACCGAGACGATCCGCTAGCATTTGTGTCAGAGTGCTTTTACCCGCACCAATATTCCCCGCAATAGCCACAAAATAGTCTGATGAGATAGTCAACGAATAACTCCTACACAAAATGTACTTATTCATTCTATAAGTAGTTGACTGTACAGCAATTACAAAAAAACAACAACTCAAAGCTAGAGCAAAAATCGTAAATTTTCAGTACACTTTAGTGAGGCTTATCAAACGGAGTGACCAACATTATGCGAGTGGTCTATATCACGCTCGGTTGGGCAACAGGGATGATCCTCGCCAACAATACGGATTTACCGCCTGAAACATGGCTTTTCTTATCGTTGTTGATGACTATTGGTGTTGCCTTCGGATGGGCAAGCCGCGACTATCGCATTATCAACATTGCATTACTTGCACTTACAATCGGCGGATTTCGGTACGCATTAGTTCCAACAACGAGTGACATCGCACAGTACAATCTGAGTGGTGGTTTGACGATCACAGGTATTGTCATTGATGACCCGGACATCCGTGATGACCGGGTACAGTTTCGCGTCGATACAGCAACTTTCACACGCGGTGGACAAACCAATTCAACAAGTGGGCTTGTGTTGGTACGCGCACCAAGAACCACAACAGTCTCTTATGGTGATCGCATTAATGTCGCTGGTTCTCTAATCACACCCGGAGAATTTGACACATTCTCTTATGCTGATTTTCTCGCACAACAGGGCATCTATAGCATTATGACCGATGCGGCGATTGAAATAGTATCATCGGGACACGGTATCGCTTTCTATAGCGCGATTTTTGACCTGAGGCGCACTGCCAATGATGCTATTAATCAGGCATTACCGGAACCGCAAGCAGGATTGTTGTCTGGTATTTTACTTGGCAATGAACGTGGAATTGCCCCGGAACTTGAAGAGGATTTTAGCCGTGTTGGTGCGTCGCAT
>DAOTXB010000486.1:0-4523 GCA_034435575.1 Anaerolineae bacterium | reverse complement strand
CCATACGAACCCGTGTTATAGAAAAGAAATAGATTGCCGATGGCACTAACCATCGCGTGATGGCGCCAGATATTCACACCCTCACCATTTTTCTGTGCAGCAGCGGGTATGTTTTCGATCCGCTCAATAGGTTCGCTTTCAGGTTTCCAACCTGAGATAGGCCATGCTTCAGCCGTATACGCCCATCCCCCCTGACTCGGTGCTGGTTCCCTCATATTCGGTTCGTCTTCAATGGATGCAGGCGGTGTGGGGCTACCATTCAGAAGACCATACCATCCCCCTTTCTCCGCCGGGAAAATCTGTATACCGCCTATCCACCCAGCCAACCAGTGTGATACATCGTCGCTTGGTGGAATAATCTTTCCAAGTTTTTGAGCCTTCAGGCCATCAGGTTTCATAACGGCCACCGCACTGCTAGAACCAAATGGCGAATATGGCTGATCTATCTGCGGTTGAGCCGGATACCCTTTGTAGAAAATCAGTATGTCGTTTCGATCGGCAAACCAGTATGCAGTCACTGTATCGTTGTGATAACTGTCAAATTCGTGTTCTGCTCCCAGATCAATGACCGGTTCAGCCTGAACATGCCAGCGACCGTTGAGGCTGGACGATTTTGCTACCTGTATGCGCTTTGTGGAGCCATGCCACACCGCCATAAAAAGCCAGAAGTGACCCTCGATCTGAGCGGGGATATTGGGACGGAACGGATCCATCAGTATCCAGGGTTTGTGGGCATCCCCAAGCAAATGTTCGGGGTTTTCATATGTGATAGGTCCCAGCTTTCTCCAGTTGGTCGGAAGTTCATCATCACTTGATGCGATGGCATGGGCATTGGAGTTGACCTCTGCGCCATTCTCGTGCCGTTGTGCGAAGTAAAACATTCGATAACACTCATACTCAGCATCCCATACAATGCAGGGATCACCCGTGACACTGGAATCGTAGCTACCCGGTTCGCCACGTTCAAGCGCAATACCTAGACGCTTCCAATCTATGGGTTTATGTCTAAGAGAAAAACTTGATGAAGAGATGTCCATAGGTATCACTCACTTTTTGATGATGGATAATAGATTGAATCAAGTTGTCTGGTAGCTGATCGAACGACACAACCATCTTGAATCCAGTTATCTTCGTACCACTCAGGCAAATGCATGTCGTCACTTAACCGATTCGTTGACTCTAGAAGCCAACCACGCAGGCTATTCAATATTGTTTGATGACCAGGGTCATCTACCAGATTTGTTAGTTGCTCAGGATCAACGCGGTGATTAAACAGGTACTCTTTGCCCGTTCTGAGCATCTTCGCATGGATGAAGTCAGCACTCCGCACGCCCCGCCACTCTTCGTGATAATTGAGGGTGCTCCCATGAAGCGCCTGCATATAGGCATATTCTGGACTATCCGATTGCACCTGACCGAGCACAGTTGGTGCATAAGAAAATCCTTCCATCAAATCAGGCACACTCATGCCCATCAGATCGATCAGTGTGGGTACAATATCCGGTGTGTTCAACAGACGACCTGAGGTCATATCAGTGCGCGTTTTTCCTGACCAACGAATAAGGAAGGGGACTCGAATCGATTGCTCATAGAAAATACGTTTATTTCCACGCCCATGTGCACCCAGCATTTCGCCATGGTCGCTCGTAAAGACCAGAATCGTGTCTTCTTCAAGATCACTATCCGCTAAATATTGCATCACACGTCCGACGTTATGATCCAGGCAGGCAACCATCGCGTAATAAGCGCGACAGCGTTCCTGATGATTATCAATGATGTTTTCTCGTTGCCACTCATGGTCATAAGCTGGTGTGAACTGCTCAAAGGGTTCATCAATCGCGTATAATAAGTCAGAGAAATCTACATCCTCAAACATCGCGTAGTATTCCTCAGGAACGTTATCTCGCCTCAATGGGGGGTGAGGCACTTCATAGGAGACAAATAACGCGAATGGTTTCGATGTGTCTCGTTCTTCAAGTGCATTCAAGCCCAATGTTGTCAGGTAATCAGTTTGGAAGCCGGACATAGAGACTTCTTCAGGCTTATCATGGAAATAACGCCCGTTCCAATAGTCAATGTTCCAGGCATACGACGCCCAGTAATCATCAAAGCCCAGTCGATACGGCCCCGGCGGGATATACTGCTCATCAGACTCACGCCCGTATAAGTGCCATTTGCCGATATAAGCCGTTTGATAATCATTGTTGGTCAGAATATGACCAATGGCATCCGGGTCAGGCATACACCGAATATCATTGCGGAAAAAGCCAGTACTTGTTGGATATTTTCCTGTGAAGAGTGATGCACGCATTGGTCCACATAGTGGATATACTGAGACAGCATTCTCGAAATTGACACTTTCGTGTGCAAGCTGATCAATATGCGGTGTTTGTGCTCGCGCTTCTCCCGCATAACCGCAGGACTGGTATCTCAGCTGATCAGCCATCAAGAATATCAAATTCGGGGGTTTTGACGGAGGCATGTTTACTCCTTCACCGCGCCTACAGTCATGCTAGACATAAAGCGATCCTGATATTTGATGAAAACCAACATAATCGGAATCGTTGCCAGAGTGTTACCCGCCATGATCGTTCCCCAGACCTTCTGAAAGCCAGTTTCATCAGTCAGGCGCGGTAGTACAATCATAATTGGCTGAATATCTTGCTCAAGAATGACAATCGAGGGCCAAAGGTAATCATTCCAACTACTCATGAACTGCAAGATGGCGAATGCACCTAAAATCGGTGCAGATACAGGCACCATAATGCGCCAGAAAATCGTCCAATAATTAGCACCGTCGATTCGCGCTGATTCGATCAACGCATCGGGAATAGAAATCATATACTGTCGAATAAGAAATAGCCCGATAATCGGTGTTAACTTGGGTAAGATCAGCGCTGGGATTGAATTTAGCAATCCGAGTTCAGCAAACAGCAGATAGCGCCCCGGAATGTTCAATTCAACCGGCACCATCATCGTCCCCAATAAGGCGGCGAAAATGACATTACGCCCACGAAATCGGAACTTTGCAAAGCTAAATGCGGCTAATGCACTGAGAAAGACGCTACCTATCGTTGTTGAAACGGCAACAACAATCGAGACAATGTAATTGCGCCATAATCCTGTATGTGATGAAAAAATAGAGGCGTAGCTTTCAAGCGTCCACTCATTTGGTAACCCAGCCGGATTTACGAAGATCTCATTATTTGACTTGAACGAGTTGAGAATCATGATAATCATGGGATACATCGAAATGAGGCAAAAGGTAATGAGTACGGTATAGATCATCACACGTGCAATTTTGCGCTTCGTCGTATAGGACAGATTAGTCATCCCGGTTTTGGCGTTCTTCGAGACTAAAGTTGTCATGTCAGGACTCTTTCTGCCGTTTACTGATCAGTAAATACTGTACAAGGGTGACAAACGCAATAATGACAAATAACATCCAACCAACGGCGGCGGCATCACCAAAACGCGCACCGCGTATATTCGTTACTACCAGGTTTAGAGCCGGTGCCATCTCGACCGGCGCTAACGCACCGCCACGTCCACCAAGCACGTTCGGTTCCGCGAACAAACGTAGTGAGACAATGGCATCTACGATGAACGCAAATAAGAAGGTGTTTCTCATAAGCGGGATTGTGATGAAAAGTAACTTCTGAATTGATGACGCACCATCTACCGTTGCCGCTTCATTAACTTCCTCATTGATAGATGTTAGCCCGGCGAGAAAAATAATGAACCAATAGCCAATACCCCGCCATACCAGCAGAATAACCACTGCCCAGCGTGCGAGTGACATATCTTCCAACCAGGGAATCTCTGTCCCCAGCATAGTGTTCAATACGCCTGTATGGGTACCAAAGAAGTTCTGAAAGACCAAGGCAGCGGCGACACTAGCAACGATCTGGGGCAGAAAAATTAACGGCTTAAAAATATTTTTATGCACGACAAGTTTTGAGTTAACCAGCACGGCAAGCGTGAAAGCAATTGTCATCATCGGGATAGAATGAGCAATCCAATAGAACAACGAATTTTCCAATGCTGTCCAAAAAACATGGTAATCCAATGCTCTCAGATAATTATCGAATTCGACAAAGCGCGCATCGCCATATCCGCGATAGCGATAAAAACTCAACAGGAAAGAATAGAGCGCTGGTCCAAGAAAGAAAATTAGAAAGAAGATGATAAAGGGTAAAATAAAGAGATAAGGTGTTAATATCTCCATCCATGATCGTCGCTGGCTGGATGAAATTTGTGCTTTTGATTGTTCCTGTGAGGCTGACTGAATGCGGTTTTCCACTGATTTCTCCTACAAAGGGTGGGTAAACCCATTCAGGATTCACCCACCTATTTTCAAGCTAGTTGTTTGTATCTGACTAGAATTCGTATGGATTACCGATTTGCGATTCCATATCCGACTGTGCTGCTTCAAGCGCGTCTTCGACGGTCTCATGACGACCAGCAAGCAGCGATTCCATATGCTGACGGAGAATCTCCAACTCGGTTGATGCTGCCGGATC
>DAOTXB010000485.1:0-1795 GCA_034435575.1 Anaerolineae bacterium | reverse complement strand
CACCACAACGCGCACCCACCGTTGTCGACCACATCCGCACACTGATGACACTCTATACGGACACGTTTGCGCCACAGGTTAACAATCGTGATATTGAAGGTGTCTATGATCTAATGATTGATCGCTTGATACCGCTGTGCGTGGCAAGACATACTCACACAGGACCAGAAGCGCTGTGTGGGCGACCAACCGAATGGGTCAACTATATTTCTGCTTTAAATTTTGACTATGAGTTGATTGTCAGCCTGCCACAGGTCAGCGTGATTGATGGCGCGGCAATCACCGTTTCCGGCTTTGATGAGCGCATAGGCGGGCAAACCAACGCCTTCGGTACAGATGTGTTTGTCTACTTACAAACGCCGGATGGTTGGCGTTTAGCGACAATGAATGTGGTGATTACGGATGTAGAAGACATCAATGATCGCGGTGAAGCCCTTTCATTTAACCCCTCCCCCACGCGTTTATTGGATAGCACCATAGAGGCATTTAATCAACAGGATATGCAATCGTTAAGGCAGAAATTCCAACCGGGAGCGATGGTGTTTGATACCACGCAAATTCAAGAAAACGGTGGGCGATTTGTCAGCGTTTTGTTCCAACGCGCGCCAGATGTATTTTTGCGCTGGTTTGAACGTGGCAACAACATGCAACTGACAGTCGATCATGTGATGGTCGATATTCATGATGATTACACCGCCACCGCGAGCACATATTACATACTGACCGAAAACGGTATTGTGGTCGAAACCGGTCAACAATTGTGGACGTTCATAGCCTCACAAACCGCCGGGTGGCAGGTAACCGCGCTGGTGTTCTCGCCAGATCGCGAGTAATCCGTCGCGTCCCCTTTATTTTACCCCTGTCGCGTTGTATGCTTGCCGGTGTTAACAACGAAACAGAACCAACAGGGAATCCGTATGGAATTATTTCTTGATAGCGCCGACGTTCCAGTGATCGAGGCGGCATTAGAGATGTGGCATATCGACGGCATCACCACCAATCCACGCACGATTGCAGAAACATCGCGCCCCTTTTACGAGGTCATACGCGACATCGGTAACTTGGTGATGGGGACGAATAAGACGGTTTCCGTGCCAACCAACCCACATAACCACAATGATTATCATAAAATTGTTGATCAGGCACATCGACTGGTCGATATGAACCCCAACTTTGTCGTGAAAATGCCCTGCACGGAAAACGGTCTCAAGGCGTGTCAGGTACTCAGCGAAGAAGGTGTCCGCACCCACATGAACCTGTGCTTTACACAGATGCAAGCCCTACAGGCGATGCGTATGGGCGCGACCTTTGTCTCCCCATTTATTAGCTGGGAAGGCAGTACATCACAGGCGGCACGACAATTTATCAATGATATTATGACGATCAAGTTCAATTATGAGTTTGAGACGGAAGTGTTGGTGGCGGCGGTTAAGACCATCAATCATGTTGCGGATGCATCTATCGCCGGTGCAAATATCGTCACCGCCGCGCCGGAAGTCTACCGCGAGGCGCTAGGCAATCCATTGACCTCGCGCGGGTTAGAAAGTGCTCAATCCGCATGGGATACCATTGACTTCACGCCACTTCCTGACGATACCAAGCAAGAAGACGCGTAACCGATGAGTGTACAAGCCGGATGGCAAGGACGCTTTTACGAAGATTTTGAAGTCGGGCATATTTACGAGCACACACCGGGGCGCACCATCCTCGATTCTGATAATGTGTGGTTTACGCTCTTGACGATGAATCCTAATCCGATTCATTTTGATGCTGTGTACGCCAGCAAAACCGAATT
>DAOTXB010000484.1:0-8538 GCA_034435575.1 Anaerolineae bacterium | reverse complement strand
ATCAATGTCCGGGTTTACGCCGCCGCGCATATCGCCCACATTAAATAACTCTAACTGCACACCAGCGATCAAAATAATGAGAATGGCATAGACATAATCTGGAATACCGGACAGAATCGAAGCAAGTGCAGTAACCGTATTATCGAGTAACCCTCCCCGCCAATATGCCATCATAATTCCGATAATCACCCCGCCGGAAAAACTCAATATGAGAGCAGTGCCGACAGATACCAATGTCCAGGGTAAAAACCTTAGAATTTGCTGTAACACGGGTGTTCCCGCAGAAGTTATGGATTCACCCAGATCGCCCTGTGCCAGTTTACCAATATAGTCAATGTATTGGTTCAGTAATGGCTCATCAACGTCAAAGTCATAAAGTGTTGCCGCCTGATTACGTGCTTCCTCAAACGTAAATCCCTGTTGCATTAATTGGTCAATACGAATTTCAACCGGATTCCCCGGCAATGCACGGATCAAAATGAACGTAAACGTTATTGCCGCCCACGCAGTAATGATCCCCTGCAAAACAACTTTGAACGTATAAGAAGTTCTGATTTTTGTAAAACGTTCTCTTAGAGTAATTGCTTGACGCGTCGATGTATTTAAAGACTCGTTTGTAGACGAGGATGTGATTGTCGCCATATAGCTCCCTTTCTATCAAAGAGGACGGCATCAGACAGCCGCCCTCATGTTTTTACGACCAGTGATCTTGTTTATCCGATTAGAACCGGAACAACATAATCACAGGACGATACTTTCAATCCATCGTTATCTAGCTATATGACTTATGCCGGTCCAAGTGTACCGTTTAAGATTGAAAGCTTGATAAAGTGATCACGACCTGTCGGATTAAGCATAATCGGATCATCCATTGACGGCAGACCAGAGATTAATTCCGTGTTGAATGGTTCTGCACTAAGAATTACGTTCAACGGAATATATGGCATGGTCTGGTTAACGATCAACGCAACTTCGCTAGCACGTTCCCGCTGTGCGTCGTTGTCAAGCCCTGTGTTGATGTTGGTAATCAGTTCGTCAAGATTGACCGTACCACCATCATAAGGATACGCTTCCATCGGAATACCAAGACCGGGTTGTGTATCATCTAAAGCGGTGACCCAGCGTTGGAGCGGGTTATTGAAGTGACGTGATGCGAACGGCGAACCCGCGCCCCAGCTCCAGACGGTCAGTTCAAAGTTACCTTCACGGATAGCATCCGGTACTTCTTGCCACGGCAATGCACGACCTTCGATATCAAACCCAAACGAATTCAATTGCGAAATTGCATCCTGTGTTGCGCCTGCAAAGTCAGCAAATTCTGCTGGGAAGATCCATTCGGCGCTGAGTGTATTGCCATCAGCATCTGCCCAAATACCGTCATCATTAAGGCTATAACCAGCGCTTTCCATCAATTCAGTAGCGCGATCTGGGCTAAACTCATAGCGATCCAACTGATCAATCGTTTCTTGATTCAGCATTGCGCCAACATTTGCATCAAGGACACCTGCCATATAAACAGTACCCATACCACCCAGACCATTGGTTAGGAAGGCATTCTGGTTACGTTCAATGACAAGGGCAACGGCTTGGCGTACTTCGACAACGTCCCATGGGGAAACGTTAAAGTTGAACAGCATCGCAGGACCGTAGCCACGCGGAATAGTGACAATTTCCAGACCTTCATTTGCGAATGATTCAACAACTGCTGGCGGATAGACGTTGGTGGAATGGGCAATTTCGCCACTTAGTACAAGTGGGGTTGTTGAGTCTGTTTCACCCGCCCACAGGCGAATTTCACCAAAATTAACGCTATCGGAAAAGAGGCTATTTGGTTGCCAGGTAAGCGTCATGAAGCTGTCGCCAACGTCATCAAGTGTATAGGTGTAGGGACCACTTGCGACGAGTTCCTCCGGACGGAATTCACGGGCTTCGGTGAGCAGATTTACCCACTCTTCAGATTCAGAATCTGCACCTGTTTCAAACAATGCTAGCGCCTGTTGTGCCCATTCACTATAGGTGTCATCTGCGACAATTGGCTCACGCAGAATAAGTTGTTCCGCAAGTAATGACCCTTCGTCAATAAAGCTGAAACGTACCGTAAGTTCATCAATTTTTTCAACTTCGTCGATGAAATCAAATTGGGTCCAACCAACCAGACGACCAAGTGCATAGGTTGTAATGACATCATCGGCATCAATAGTGGAACCATTGCTCCATGTCAAGCCACTTTGCAAGGTTAGATCATAAGCGCTGTTATCTTCAGTAAAACCCCAGCTCTCAGCTAACAATGGTGTATAGCTGTTATCTGACCACATATAAAATGCGGGGGCGAGTTCGACCATTTCACGATAAACGTTACCGAGATTTGTATTTGGACCGCCATCAGCATAGGCATTTAAGTGATGATCCGGTGGTAAACGGTATGGCCATGTACCTAACCATACACCATCAGGCGCTCCATCCTGGGCGGCAACCATAAAGACTGACCCGAGAACCAGTAATAATAAAAGCGATAGTGTGATTAATTTTTTCATGTTTTGCTCCACTTTTTAACGAGAGGCTAGAACTTTAAAGAATTGATGATATGTATCAACAAAAGTCACTGAACTATAGTTATACTCCTTTCAGCAATAGTGCTGTGATAACAGGTGGTATAGGGTGGTATAGTCCACTCACTTAGATTAACGCGAAATGAATGTTTTCGCAAGCGAGTCATGGAAACTTATATGGATCTGTAGATTAGTGATTTTGTGCATGACCTGTCTCCGCGATGTACAATTAAGATAAATTTCTACGCCACAACACGACAAAGGTCATAACAATGCACGCCGCGTATTACCAAGAAAAACAGACAATTCGTATGGGTAGGTGTCATCCCGTTGCACCTAACCCTAATGAAGTACAAATCCAAGTCGCCTATGGCGGTATATGCGGTACGGATCTGCACATTTTTCACGGAAACATGAGCGACCGTGTTGATGTTCCACAAGTTATGGGGCACGAGATTTCAGGCATCGTCACTGCCATAGGCGATAATGTAACTTTAATATCAATTGGTGACCGAGTCGCTGTCATGCCGTTACAGTCTAGCGATTGCCCTGACGATCAGCAAACTTCTGACTTCTGGTATGTTTGTGATGGGCTAAAAGTGTTGGGCTTAGATACAAATGGAGGATTCCAGAGTTATTGGACGATACCGGCAAATACCCTGCACAAACTCCCAGATCAAGTCTCATTAATGCATGGAGCACTTATGGAGCCACTCGCCGTCGCTTGCCATGCTGTTCGACGCGCCCTAATTTCACAAACCGAACTAGTAGTCATTCTGGGTGGTGGACCTATTGGCACATTGACAGCACTCGTTGCACGACATGCCGGCGCAAATGTGATTGTGTCAGAGATTAATCCCTATAGAATTGACTGTCTCCAAAATAAACTTGGCTTTACTGTGGTTAATCCACGCGATACTGATCTAAAGTCTTATGTCATGGATGCTAGCAATGGCACAGGGTGTGATGCTGTTTTTGAAGTTACTGGCAATGCAACAGCGGCAGAAATCATGACTGAGTTACCCCGTATACACGGACGAATCATTATTACAGGTATTTTTGCTGAACCGCCTCGCGTTGATTTGTTCAAAATCTTTTGGCGTGAGATTAATGTGATTCCCACCCGCCTATATAACTCTGATGATTTTGCACAAGCCGTAAAATTAGTAGCATCTGAAGCGATTGACCTTGATCCAATCATTACCCATGTAAGACCTTTAGACGAATTACAGGTTAGTCTGGAAGAAATAAGTTCTGGAGCAAACGCGCTAAAAATCTTACTCGATGTAAAAGGAAGTCAACTTCAATGAAAACTGTGAACTTTGAATATGGTCAGGGATTTATGCAAGCGCAATTGCCAGATGATGCCGACATATTTATTCCGGGCGAAACAGTCGCTGACCCTCCGTTCCTCAATGATCCGATCTCCGCCACAAAAAAATCACTGCTTCATCCTATTGGTATAGAACCTATCAGCAATTTGGTTGGCGCAGGCTCAAAAGTCGTCATTATTTTTCCAGATAAAGTTAAGGGTGGCTTTCATGAAACAGCTCACCGTAAGGTCGCCATTCCGATTATTCTTGACCTTTGTTATCAAGCTGGTGTTGAGCAAAAAGACATCAAGTTAATTTGTAGCACAGGATTGCATCGTAAAAACACCAAAGACGAAATTCGCAATATTCTAGGAGAAGAAGTATTTAATAATTTTTGGTGGACAGGGCAGATTTATAATCATGATAGTGAAGACTGGAACAATCTCGTCGATATTGGTAAAAGTGACTTAAATGATTCTGTGATTATGAATCGCGAGGTTTTCGAAGCAGATCTAGCCATCCTAATCGGGCACACGCTCGGTAATCCTTACGGTGGATATTCAGGCGGATACAAGCATTGTGCAACCGGCATCACACATTGGCGCTCTATTGCCGGGCATCATGTACCCCATGTAATGCATCGAGAAGACTTCACTACCGTAAACCATCACAGCCTTATGCGCCGCAAATTTGACGCTATCGGTCAGCATATGGAAAAGAAGATGGGGAAGAAATTCTTCATGTGTGATGCAGTTCTAGACACTCAAATGCGCCAAATTGCCGTTTTTTCCGGGTTTGGACAGGACATCCAACCGTTATCGTGGGAAGTTGCGGATCAAAGAACCTATGTGCCGTGGGCTGAAAAGAAATACGACATTATGATGTTTGGTATGCCACAGGCATTTCACTATGGTAATGGGCATGGTACGAACCCGATCCTGATGTATCAAGCCATTGGTGCACAAGTTGTGCGTCATCGCCGTGTTATGCGAGACAATTTTGTAGTCATTTGCTCGTCAATTTGTAATGGCTATTTTCATGATGAAGAATTCCCTTCTTATCGGGAATTGTATGAACTATTTCAGAAGGACTACCATAATACCTTGCCGGATATTGAGCAGTATGGCGAATACTTCTGTCATAATGAAGCCTATATACGCAAGTTTCGATTTGGTTATGGGTATCATCCCTATCACGCATTTTCTATGGTTTCGTGTGGTCATATCACAGAGATGCATACCTCAGCGACATACATCGTTGGCGCCTACGAACCGGGCTATGCACGATCAATGGGGATGAAAACACGGGCAACGTTCAACAAAGCACTCAAAGATGCGGAACGTTATGTAGGCGCAAAACCGAAAATTCTGGCGTTACCGAGAGCGTTTCGTACGGCGAGCGTTCATTTGACAATGAAGTAACAAAAGAAGACCTAATATGATGTGCGCTAGGTCAACTTACTTACAATCATCATAAATGTATGCGGAGGGATGTTGATAACATTATGACGCAATATTCGTTTATCCGACTGTACCGTTACTGCATGAGGTGTGGACGCATCATTCTTAGACAATGGTGATTCGCCTGCAACGACAAACGTCATGACATCATCAGCAATATTAAGCCCTTGAAGTTGAATATCTACAGGTGAATCAACATCGCGGTTAACCACCGACAAATACAACGTATTTGTATCTTCGTCAAGAGTTGCAGAGGCATCAACAACGGGCACGTCGTCAAAAGCAGGTTGATTGCCTATTGCAGGACTAGAAAATACAGGACTCTCGACCTGACAATCTATAGCATGCTTTCCCCGATATCGTGTCATGAGTTCCATAACGAGCGTGGATGGCACCTTTATCACCGAAGGCACAACGGGATTGTCTCCAAGTGAGATAGGCACCCATGCACCGCCACGTCCGAGGCTCACAGCTTCCCACTCATATAGAGGATAAACAAGATAACTGCCCATAACGTTGATGAGATTATAAATCGCGCTCATTTTAATACGATCACAACGATTGATACACGCATTCATGAGTCCTGCGGTATAGAGCGCATCCGACAAATTGTAATCTTCAATATAGCTAGGACCCTTCGCGCCATAATATGTATTCCACTCATCAAAAGCAATCGGAAGGCGTTTTTCGGTAGATGCGTCCATAATTTTTAATGTATCATCGAGCATCAACATTACTTCATGCGCGGCGGCAATCTTTGGCAGAAATAACAATTCTTCGGGCGGGGTCGTGTCCCATTTTTCTGTACGAATGGAATAATAATGCACGCTAAATTGATCCATCTCTTCAGCAGCAATTTTGAGCACCAGTTCATTCCAATGTCCATATAAATCTGTAGGCACACCAACCGCAATCAGGGTTAAACTAGGGTCAACTTCTCGCATCGCACGGGCAAATTCTAGATACATACGGGCATACGTTTCTGCATCCACATGCCCGACCTGCCAATTCCCGAATTGCTCGTTACCGACATACCATACTTTTACGTTGTGGGGGGACGCATACCCATTGGCAACTCTCATAGCACCGTAATGTGTGGATGCGTCACCATTACAATATTCAACCCATGCCTTTGCCTCTTCAACCGTGCCATCGCCCATGTTTATGGTCAGGATCGGCTCTGAGCCTACAAGACGACACAGATCGATAAATTCGTCCATACCTACATCATGAGGTTCCCACAGCCACCAGGCAGGATCGAGATATGAAGCGCGTTTATCCCGATCACCGATACCATCTACCCAGTGATACGCCGAGACAAAATTACCACCGGGCCAGCGCAGAAATGTCGGTGTCCAATCTTTTAGCGCCTGTACGACATCTGCTCGAAAGCCGTTTACATGATCTGATGGCATCACTGAGGCACTCCCCACCCACAAATGCCCCTGTTCAGTTACAGTGATTTGCAATGCACCATTAGGCTGTGTTGCTGACATAGAGAAAGTGTGTTCATAAGTCGTCCAGTCGTCCTTTGCGGCATCAATCAACCATATCTCATCCCCAAGTTGAACATTAACCGATTGTCCGTCGCCTTTGAGAACGACGCGCACATCATAGCTATGTCCAGCTTGCAAAAATAATCCCGCTTGCTTTATGCCATGTGGTTGATTATCTGCCTGTCTGATGGTAATGCGTTGTGATTGCCGACCTGTATAAAACGTGGTGTTATCATGCACAAACAGCACGTTTTCATAATTAGGGTTCAACGCTTCCCACGGCACAACGATGCCGATACTCGGATGAACATTATGCAGACCTTCACTTGCGGCAGTATACATATGATCGTTGCCAGCAAATTTACGATCACGCAACATTTCTGCCCATACACCGCCATAAATTGACTGTCCGATATGCTCCAAATTAGCGCCATACAAATGGTCGTGAACTTCGCCGATAATATTTTTTGGATTCAGGGAAATTGTGGCATTTAGAGACATGCTAAAATCCTCGTTTATGAATGGGGAATGTCAGGATATTCTGCGTACCATCTGGTTGTTACTTTTTTTGGCTGATAGATAGAAGTCCATGATGTGGCGTGTTTTGTGGCAATGTCATGTAAACGTTTCAGACGTTGTTGACCAATTGTCGCTAACCAGTGTTGACGTTCTTCAATGGGGAGGGTACAGGCATCGCCCCAGACGGCACGCCCAACAATGAACCCGCTGGCACCGGCTTTGCAGGCAATCTCCACCTGCTGACAAAATACTTCAAAATCTACCCCTGCACTCAATAATACCCAGGGCGCTTGAACGGCTTTGGTAAGGACTTCGCACGCGTCTTGCCACCTCCCATGATCGGGATTGGCATGAATGTCTATCGGAAATTCCAATTTGAGAATATCTACACCCAGTTGGTCACTTTTCACAGCAGATTCGATGACTTTACGTTGACGATCGTCTGGGGTTGTATCAGTGACGATGGGTTCGGCGTAGAGTGGGATGTCATATGCGGAACAATCTGCAACTGCCTGTGCAATCGTCGCATCCTGTTGCTGACAAAGATCAGGATTATCCGGGTCATAATAATAAAATAGCTTGACCCCATCCGCCCCCATGCGCTTGATCTTACCCACACTCCATTGTGGGCGAATATCTACCGCAAGAGGTAACGGTTCCATGTCATAATCGGCTTTTTCGAGTTCCGCGAGTAACCCGACCTGGTTCGGCAATCCCTGTTCGATGATTTGTGGCGCTCCATAGACGGGATCAAGCAAGACACCGCTTACTTCGTCCCATAATGCTGTCACAACCTGCGACTTAAAGGTAACCATATCTTTATCGGTGATCGAATTCGGGGATTGTGGGTTCAGCGCGCGACGGAGCGAATCCTGATGGTCAATCGCCAGCACAGAAAAGATTCCATCACTTGTGCTCGCCCGTTGCAAGGCACGGAATTTACCTATTGAGAGTGATTTAACCATCTGTTTTGATCCACACACTTTTAACTTCGCTGTAGAGATCAATCGCTTCTTTGCCCATCTCGCGCCCGTGTCCACTCTGCTTATATCCGCCGAACGGTGACGCGGCATCGGTATCGCCCCAGGTATTGATCCAGATGGTGCCCGCTTGCAATTTCGAGGCGAACTGATGCGCTTTGCTTAAATTACTCGTCCATAAACCCGCCGCTAATCCAAATTTAATATCGTATGCCGTCTTC
>DAOTXB010000483.1:0-4822 GCA_034435575.1 Anaerolineae bacterium | reverse complement strand
TTTCAACCAGGCTTGAACAACGCTGCTCTGTCCTCGAAAGTGCATTGGCATCCCATCACCTTCAATGAGCCGCATGACCCGTGGAATAGTATTTGCTCTTGCTGCATGATGAAAGGCATCCAGTTCAAAACCCTGTTGTTCAAACCATTGGCTGGCGCGGATGTGCAAATCATTGATCTTTATGCTTGTAGATTCTCTCAGGCGTTTACGCAGTAGACCACCAAACAAATGATGGTAGCGATACCAGCGGCGTTCATTGTCGAGCGGGATCAAAAACAGGTTCGCTTGCCGGATATGTTCCAGGATTACATGAGCATCTTTGCCATCTTGCAAGATCGCTGTACACAGCGGCGCACACAAACGCTCCAAAATCGAGGTTTTTAACAGAAAATCCTGAACGTATGGTGGTTGGTGGCTAAGCACTTCTTCCAAAAGGTAATCCAACACAAAGTGATGGCTACCCGTGAATGACTCGATAAATTGACGATTATCGTGTTGATCGCGCATAGAAATTGCCGCCAACTGTAAGCCAGCGACCCAACCTTCAGTGCGTTTTTCCAATGCGGCGACATCATCCGATGACAGGGTTAATCCCATCGCATTATTTAGAAATTCCGATGCTTCGGCAGTTGTGAAACGTAGGTCGGCGGCGCGAATTTCGCTCAACTGTCCCCTAACTCGTAAACGCGCCAGCGGCAAACGCGGGTCTTCACGAGTTGTGATGAGTAGATGCATCTGTGGCGGCTGGTTGTCGATAAGAAATGTCAGTGCCGAATCGATTTCCGTGCTGTCGAGGACGTGATAATCGTCCAATACCAGCACAAACTCATGTTGAATTGACGAAACATCATTGATGAGCGGCGTTAGCAACGACTCTATTGGTGATGGCTGTGGAGCCTCTAGCATCTTCAGAACACTTATCCCGATCTGCGGTGCGAGTGTCTGCAACGCGACGATGACATAGTTTAGGAATCGCATGGGATCACTATCGCCCTCATCCAGTGAGAGCCATGCCGTCGGACGTTTATCGCTGGCAATCCACTCTGCAATTAGCGTCGTCTTGCCAAATCCGGCAGGCGCGGAGATGAGGGTGAGTTTGCCGTGCAATCCCACATTAAGTCGTTCAATCAGGCGCGGGCGCGATACTGAATCAGGGCGTAGTACAGGCTTATAGAGTTTGGTGGTAAGAATTTGTGTAGACATAGATATATTCTACCGGATTGATCGCGTATCACAACGACCCGATCCTAGCAACTAGCCAACCCCCCCATTTAGTGAAGTAATTTTTGATGTGATTCGCCACGATCAAGACAACCTGATGGATTGGCAAATTTCCAGACCAATTTGCCAGAATACACCTCCCAATAGAACCTTCGGTTGTTCACAAACTAATCCTAATCCCATATACTGATACACGTAATTGATTACGCATTTTCACGCAGGAGAACAAGCGATGACCACGATACAGCAGAAGTTACAGGCACTCATCGACAAAGAGAGCCGCAAAGCCAACACGCACAGTGTCTTACTCGGTGTGAATTCCGCCGATGGGCGCGTCGATTTCCAGGGCGCGGCAGGCGATGCGTTACCGGATAGTCCTTACTTCATCGCCAGCATCACGAAGATGTTTACGGCAACCGTGATAATGCAATTGGTAGACGAAGGTCTGCTTGATCTGGATGCGCCTGTTACGGACTATCTGCCGGGTGATTTGCTGCATGGGATTCATGTTTATGAGGGAACAGATTACAGTCGCAATTTGAAAGTCTACCAGTTGATCCATCAGACATCGGGGCTGGCGGATTACTACGAAGGTGGATTCATCGAAGACTTCAAGCATAGCCGGGATCGTGCTTACGATCTGGATGGTGTGTTGACGATGGTGCGCGGCATGAAACCGAATAACGTGCCGGATAGCGGCAAGTCGTATTATTCAGATACCAATTATCAACTACTGGGCGCGATGATCGAATCAATCACAGAGTGCCCCTTAGCACAGGTATTTCAAGCGCGCATATTTGATCCGCTACAATTGGATCAAACCAATGTATTTGGCCACACGGCTCAACGCAGCGCACCGTTACCGCTGTATAACAAAAGCCAACGTCTGGATGTACCGCTTGCATTGTCGAGCATGGCACCAGACGGTGGCATCGTCTCGACTTTATCGGATAATTTAACATTCCTACACGCCTATTTCGACGGCGAACTATTCGATAGCGGGCACTTTGAGCGCATGTATCAGTGGAATGAGCTGTTCTTCCCGATTCAGTACGGCTACGGGCTAATGCGCTTCAGGCTGTCGCGTTGGATGACTCTATTCCGCTCAACGCCGGAGTTAATCGGTCATTCTGGGTCTAGTGGGTCGTTCGCGTTCTATGCGCCCAGCGAAAAGCTGTACATGGTAGGTACCTTCAACCAGATCGACAAACCATCGCGCCCCTTCAATTTTATGCTGAAGGTGGCGGCGGCAGCAAAATAAACGCACTAGTGAGGCTATTTGATAACATTCTCGCAGTTTTCCTTATTGAGTTAGAGGATTTGATACTAGGTACCAGGGCTTGCGTAGGACATTATCAAATTAAAGGGGCTAACCTATGTGTGCTGCACTTTGATTGTTTGAACGTATTGTTTTGATCTGATGGCAATATGTTTAAGAAGGGGTCTGAGTTGGGATTTGTGTGAGAGCTGTGGTACAAAGTCTGGATGTATAACACGCTTGACGCTGGACTGTGAAAAGTCTAATAACCTTATAAATCTAAAAACAGCAACTCTACCAAAAGGATTGATCTATGGCATCAGCTATTCAGAACTACATCAGCTCTGTCATATATTTTAGAGGGATCACCACAGAGGAAATAACGTACATTACAAATAATAGCTTGCTTCGTACATTTACCGCAAATGAAATGATTTTTCTTGAGGGTGAACTAGCAGAAGGTCTCTGGATTGTTGAGAACGGGCGTGTCAAAATTTATAAGCTCAGCCTGGATGGCAACGAACATATTCTGCATCTTCGTGGACCAGGCAAGACGTTTAATGACATTGGTGCCTTGGATGGTGGCAATAATCCAGCGAATGCCGCGGCTTTGAGCACCAAAGTAGAAGTTTGGTTGGTGCCTTCAGCGATCATTACTGAGGTTCTGACACAAAACGCGCAAGTAGCTCTGAATGTGATCCGTCTGCTGGCGAAGCGTGTGCGTTCACTCGTCGGACAAATCGAAGATCTAGCACTCTACTCGGTTATTGTTCGGCTAGCACGATTTCTTATCAAACAGGTTGATGACTCCAGCCTGAGCGGTCCTGGAGTGACCCGAACTGCCATTGCCGCCTATCTGAACACCACACCGCAAACCATCAGTGTTGCATTACGTGAATTAGAAGCTAGTGGTGCAATTGAGTTTGACAGACACCAGATTACGATTGTTGATGAAACACAACTTTGTGCCATCGCCCTGATTTAACCCATGACACATGTCATCTTTACCGGGTGACATATTGCACCCTCTTACCTCTTTTTAATCCAGCTTAAATACAGCCGTATTGTTACCGCCTACGCTTGAGATGATTTAAGTGATAGAAGGGCATTCTCATGACCAAACTGGCTGATTGGCAACCCCATATTGATCAAAATAGATGTACTGGTTGTGGTGACTGCATCACGCAATGTCCAACTGATGCACTAAGTTGGCAAGATGGGAGTGCCACATTACTTCGCCCACATGCATGCTTATATTGTGCGACCTGTGAGGATATTTGTCCAACGAATGCCATTGAGCTCCCTTTTTTAATTATTCGAGAGAGTAGACAAACATGAATAAAACTATTAATCCTAATCTTGTGTCCGCTGTTTTAATTGGCTTCACCATATTGATCTTAGCGCTGTTACCGATTCGTATTGAGTTTTCACCCGACGAAGTTTCTGCACAGGAAACCCCGGCGACTTCTGATACCGTTGCATTGGCTCAAACAGCAAACGCGGTTGTTGAGTTCACATTGCTTACACAACTTGGTGGTGAACCATCGATGTCATATGTGGGTGTTGGTGGTGAGATTGACGGTGTTGTAAACCCGGAACTGGTAGTTGCTCTGGGAGATACGGTTCGTATTACGGTCATTAATGGTGACCCGACATGGCATGATCTAAGAATCGATGAGTTTGGCGTAGACACCGGGCAACTTTTAGAAGATGAGCAAACCGTTACAGTGGAGTTTGTCGCTGATCAACCTGGAAACTTCGACTACTATTGCTCGGTTCCTGGTCATCGCGAGGTTGGTATGGAAGGCTTACTACGTGTGATCGGTGCGGTCACTGTCGGCGATGAGGATGCTCTAGATGAATCGCTAGTTGATGAAGGTTATGGATCAGGTGAGATGGATCATAATATTGATGTCATGACCGCAGATCCGGCGGTTGAAAATGCCGTCTCAATCGTCCGTAATCCAACCGATTTACCCGCACCGCTCAACAGTAACGGTTCGCCACAACATCATGTGGTCGACATGACAGCAGTTGAAGTCGACGGTCAGTTAGCTGATGGCGCCACCTTCCGTTATATGACCTTTGATGGACAGGTACCCGGTCCCATGTTAAGAATGACCGTTGGCGACACGATGGAACTACGCCTGACCAACGAAATTGAGAGTCTACTCCCACATTCGATTGACCTGCACGCAGTCACGGGACCTGGAGGTGGCGCAGAGTTCACACAGACGTTAGCCGGTGAGGTAACAGTGTTTAACTTCCGCGCCTTGCAACCCGGTCTGTATGTATATCATTGTGCTACAGCCAGTATAGGTCATCATATTTCCAGTGGTATGT